>NZ_JBHLUB010000031.1:0-245968 GCF_042434215.1 Micrococcoides hystricis
ATGTGTTGTTTCAGCACTTCCATCTTCGAAAGACCTCGACACTTTTTATGCCTTCAACACACCCCGATCACAAAACCGATCTACACCCAAAATTCCGAAGAGCCCCTAAAGTTCATTTCTGGTCCACAAGGGCTGGCTAGGCTCAGTACTGATGTATCGAAATAAACGTAATGGTGACGTGAACGCGTGAAAAATTTTAGGAATACGGCGCTGATTCTTGGTGGCCTTCTGCTCGCTCTTGGCGCTTTCATCTTCGTGGTGAGTTTTGTTCTCCCCTTGTTCTTTGGAGCTGTCATTGAAATCCAATGGGTCGCAAGCGGGGTCATCTTCGCGGGCTTTCTCATCGGCCTGTTTAAGATTCGCCAGCGCGGCTGGTCGCAGGAAGGCTCGCTACTGCTCATTCTGATCGTCTTGGTGGGCACGATCTTTGACATTCCCGGAAACCCCATCTTCAACGCTCCTTATGAGGCGCTCTTCCTTGAACCCGGGCAACGGCTCCAAGGCAGCGCCATGGTAGAGACGATCGGTGGAGAGACCCACGTGTCAGGTTCGGCAACCGTCGTTGATGCGGAGGGCCGCTATGTCAGTAGCCCGAACGGTTTCCTGATGGCGTTCTACCGGGCCCTGATCTACTTCGTGTTCTATGCCGTGCTGCTGACACTCTCCGGACTCTTGCCGAACCGTCGCCAGAAAGCTACTGCCGAGGCGAATGCCTAAGATCGGAATCGTAAAGATTCGTGCTTGGTTTCATGCGACTAGGAAGTAAGCCCCAGTTCGATGCGTTGAAAGATCCGCACGAGTGTCTCCGCATCATCTTCGGAGAGTAGATTCATGAAGTGCTCGCGGACGAACACGGAGTGGAGCTTGGCCGCCCGCAGAAAAACGCGTTTGCCTTCGGGCATCAACTGCACCCACCTAGAGCGTCCGTCGGCGGCGTCCGGCACAATGCTGACCCATTCGCGATCTTCGTGTCGGCGGATCCGGTAGCTGAGCCGCGAAGCGGAAAAAATGATCCGCTCCGCGAGCTCGCCCATCCGTAATCGGTGTTCCGGTGCTTCCACAAGAGCCAGCAAAATGTTGTAGTCACCGACCGATAGACCACTGCTTTCCTGCAGGTGCTCATCAACGGCGTTGGTCAACGCGGCGGAAGTTTCAAAGTACTGCCGCCAGGCGTCTTGGAGAAGGGCATTGGAACTCATGAGTTCATTCTACTTTTGCGGGAGGTTAACGGTTTCCTTCTTGGCGTCGCCGTGAACTGGTGCGTTCGGCACATCGTCCGGACGCCCGATGGCGAACTCCTTACGAAGGACCGGCACGACTTCCTCGCCCAGCAACTCGATCTGCTCCAGCACCTTCTGCAGCGGCAGGCCGGCGTGGTCGATCAAGAACAACTGGCGCTGGTAGTCACCGGCGTAGTCGCGGAAGGACAGCGTCTTCTCGATGACCTGTTCCGGGGTACCCACGGTCAGCGGGGTCTGTTCCATAAAGTCTTCTAGGCTTGGGCCACCGCCGTAGACCGGTGCGTGGTCGAAGTACGGGCGGAACTCCTTGATGGCGTCTTGGGAGTTCTTGGCCATGTAAACCTGGCCACCGAGACCCACGATGGCCTGGTGAGCCTTACCGTGACCGTAGTGCTCGTAGCGCTCGCGGTACAGCTTCACCAAGCGTTCGGTGTGCTCCTTGTTCCAGAAAATGTTGTTGTGGAAGAACCCATCACCGTAGAACGCAGCCTGCTCAGCGATCTCTGGGGACCGGATGGAGCCGTGCCACACGAACGGTGGAACATTATCCAGCGGCCGCGGGGTAGCGGTGAACTGATGCAGTGGCGTGCGGAAGCGTCCGGACCAGTCCACGTCCTCTTCACGCCAGAGCTTGTGCAGCAGCGCATAGTTCTCGATGGCCAGTGGAATGCCCTGCCGGATGTCTTTGCCGAACCACGGGTACACCGGGCCGGTGTTACCGCGGCCCATGGTCAAGTCAACTCGACCATCGGCCAGGTGCTGCAAGTAGGCATAGTCTTCAGCGATGCGCACCGGATCGGTGGTGGTGATCAGCGTGGTTGCCGTCGAGAGGATCAGCTTCTCGGTCTGGGCAGCAATGTTGGCCAAGAGCACCGGCGGATTAGCGGGAGCCACAAACGGTGGGTTGTGGTGCTGCCCGGTGGCGAAAACATCCAAGCCGACCTCTTCGGCCTTCTTGGCGATTTCGACCGTGGCCTTGATTCGCTCGTTCTCGGTTGGGGCCTTACCGGTGGTGGGATCGACGGTGACGTCCCCGATGGTGAAAATACCGAACTGCATTTGTTGCTCAGTCACGATTGCTCCTTGTTCCTGCTCGTGGGTGCCGCCGGGTGACGACCCGCCAGCAGTTACTTCAAATTTGAACTATCGGTATAACGAGCCTACCAGATGCTTTATTCCCTAGGGTGTAAACGTGGCGGGGATTACCCGAGTACAGGCGCCAGTAGTGGCTCAAGCACCGTCCCGAGGAAAAGACCGACGGCGGCCGCCAACAGTCCGGTGAACAGGTGTAACCGGATGCTGCGTAACAGGTGGCGAATCCGCCGTTGATGCAGATCTTGAGCCCAGAGCACCATCACCGTTGAAAAGGTGGTCAGGCCACCGCACAATCCGGTGGCTAAGAGCAGGCCTACGCCACTGGTGGTGTCTAGGACGCTCAAGCTAGCGATGATCCCCAGTAATACGGAGCCGGCCATGTTCACAAACACCAGACCATAGGGCGCCGCCTGTGCCGCCACGTATCGGATCACCGAACCCAGCCCGCCCAGCACAAAGATCAGGCCAACAAGTGCCGCAGGATGTTCCAAAAATGCCATGGGCTAACCTCGATGCCGCGACTTTGTCAGGGCGATGCCCAACCAAGCCGCGACCAACCCAGCAGCCAAGGACACCAGGAAGTAGGTGATGGAACCGGAAACATCCCCGGCCCGGGCGGTGACGACGGGGGAGACCATCAAGGCTGAATAGGTGGTGAAGCCACCAAAGAACCCGGGGCCGATAAATCCGGATTGTGCCGCACTCATGCGTTTCAGCCACGGTTGGATGGCGCCGAGTCCAAACGCGCCCGCAACGTTGACCGCAAAGATCGCCGTATCAAAACTCTGGCCGGGCTCGCCCAAGAGCAATTGCACCCCGTACCGGGCCGCGGTGCCTAGGCCGCCGCCGAGGAAGACCCACAGCACAGGTGCCATCAAGCAGCCTGTCGTTATTCGGCGGGCCGTTGGCCGATGACCTCGGGGTTCAGCCGGTGCAGAACTTCTTGATGTAGCAGACCGTTGGTGGCCAACGCGTTGCCGCCCCACGGGCCAGCTTCACCCTCTAAAGAGGTGAACGTGCCGCCAGCCTCGGTGACAATCGGCACCAGCGCGGCCATGTCGTAGAGTTCCAACTCTGGCTCACAGGCGATGTCGACGGCGCCCTCAGCCACTAGGCAGTAGGACCAGAAGTCACCGTAGGCGCGGATGCGCCACAAATCAGAGGTCAGTTCGAGGAATTCGCGGATGTTGCCGCGCTCGCGCCAGCCTTCCAAGGAGGAAAAGGACATGGAGGCATCGGCTACGGTGGCGACCTTGGAAACGTTGATGCGGTGGGCCTTCGCCAGCGACTTACCCGTGTAAGCGCCAGCGCCCTTGGCCGCCCACCAACGCCGCTGCAGGGCCGGGGCAGACACCAACCCGACGACGGGTTCGCCGTCATCGACCAGCGCGATCAGCGTGGCCCAGACCGGCACCCCGCGCACAAAGTTCTTGGTGCCATCGATCGGGTCGATGATCCAGCGCCGGGGGCTGTTGCCAGACAGGCCGTACTCCTCACCGAGGACGGCATCGCGGGAGCGGATGCGGGAGAGTTGGGATCGGATGAGCTCCTCGGCGGCACGGTCCGCGTCGGAGACCGGGGTCAAATCCGGTTTGGTCTCCACTTTCAAATCCACGGCGCCAAAGCGCTCCATGGTCAGGGCATCGACGGCGTCGGCCAGAAAGTGGGCGAGCCGGAGGTCTTCTGTGTAATCTTTAGCATCCGCGGACATGTCTTCTACGCTACCCTAGGGTGCCTAGCTCCTTCGCGTCGTCATCGCCCTCTTCCAGGGCATCGGTACGTGACAAAAGTAACTTCCGCAGCGAATCGAGTCGCTGCGCACCGGCCGGCCCGGCTTTACCCTCAGCCACCCAGGGATCTAGCATGCAGCCCGGCGCTCCGGCAGCGTGGGTGCAGCCGCGCGGGCATTCTGCGGTCGCCGGCACCAAGTCGGTAAAAGCCGCCAAGATATTCTCGGCCGGCACGTGTCCCAGCCCCAAGGTCCGCACCCCCGGGGTGTCGATCACCCACGTGTCATCGACACCGTCATCGATGGCAATGGCCTGCGCCGACGACGAGGTATGCCGGCCCCGGCCGGTCACCACGTTCACGTGGCTGGTGGCCCGGGTAGAACCGGTCAGCGCGTTCACCAGCGTGGACTTGCCAACACCGGAATGGCCCAGTAGCACCGTGATGTGTCCGGCCAACAATTCCTGCACTTCGGCGAGGAAGTCCTGATCCAGCGGCAGAGACATCCCGGGGTCGATACTGCCGTCATCCACCGGGTGGGAGATCACGATGGGGATCTGCAAGTGGCGGTAGGGGGCGAGGAATTCCTCCGGGTCCCGCAAATCCGCCTTGGTCACGCAGATCAGCGGGTCCAGTCCCGCGTCGAAGGCGGCCGCCAGCGCCCGGTCCACAAAACCGTGCCGTGGCTCCGGGTTCGCTGCAGCGACCACGATGAGCAGCTGATCAGCGTTGGCCACGATGACCCGTTCCACCTCGTCGGTGTCATCGGCAGAACGGCGCAGCATGGTCGTACGCGGCTGGATCTTCACCAACCGGGCCAGCGTTCCGGGCTGCCCGCTGAGGTCTCCGACTAAAGACACCCGGTCTCCGGGGACCACAGGTTTACGGCGTAATTCCTTGGCCCGGACGGCGGTGACCACGCGGGCCGGTGCCCCGTCGTCGGCGGCTTCGGCGCTGACGTGGGCGCGGTACCGGCCCCGGTCTACCGTGACGATCCGTCCGATGACGGCGTCTTGGTGTTCGGGGCGGCGTTTGCTGCGGGGCCGTGAGCCCCGCTTGCTGGGCCGGATGCGGGCCGCCGATTCATCGTAGTGATCCCAGCGACCGCTCACGAACCCGACTCCGCAGTTGCCGTCTCACCAACCATGTCCGCCCAGAGCTGGGGGAAGTCCGGCATCGTTTTGGCGGTGGTGGCGATGTTCTCCACCCGGATGCCGGGGACCGCAAGGCCGATGATGGCGCCGGCGGTGGCCATCCGGTGATCGTGGTAGCTACCGAAGTCGCCGGCCTGCAGCGGGGCCGGGGTGATCTGAAGCCCGTCCGCGGTTTCCACGACCGATCCGCCCAGGGCGTTGATTTCAGTGGTCAGCGCGGCCAACCGGTCTGTCTCGTGCCCGCGTAAGTGCGCGATGCCGGTCAGGGTGGTGGGGGAGTTCGCCAACGCGGCGATGGCCGCCAGGGTTGGGGCCAATTCGGAGGCATCCGATATTGTCCCGCCGCCGGGGAAGGACACGCGCCCATCCGGGTCTTGCTCGGAGCTACCGGTGACCGTCAAGGTGCCCACACTTGAATCGTGGGCATCCGGGGTGAACTCCACTCTCGCGCCAAAGCGCGGCAGCAGCGTCCGCCACTGATCGCCCACCTGGGTGGTGCGGGCCGGCCAGTGCGGCACGGACACCGTCCCACCGGTGACCACGGCAGCCGCCAAGAACGGTCCCGCATTGGACAGATCGGGTTCTACCGTGGTGGTGAACCCGGCGATCCGTCCGGGAGTGACGGTCCAGCGCGGTCCGCGCCCGGCAACAGAAATGCCGTGCTCGGCCAACAGCTGGACGGTCATGTCGATGTGGTCCGGGGAGGGGACCTTCGCGCCCGTGTGCACAATCGTCAGCGGGGACTCGGTTCCTACGCCGAGAAAGAGCAGCGCGGTGATGTATTGACTGGTCGCAGTCGAATCCAAGGTCACCGTGCCGCCCGGTAGCGAGCCGGTCGAGCGCAACCTGAACGGCAGCGTCATCTCCTGCCCCGCAGCGCACGTGATCGGATTGTGTTGCTCATCCAACTGGGTCAGCTCCACGCCCTGCTGGGCGAGGGCGGAGAGCAACTCTGACATGGGGCGCACCCGGGCTCCCGGGTCGCCGTCAAAAATGTAGTCCCCGCCGATCAGGGCCGCCAACACCGGCGCAAAGCGCATCACGGTGCCGGCCAAACCGCATTCGATATACACCGGAGCGGCAGCCTCCTGACCTTGCGCAGCGGCTTCAGTCTTGGTGGCCCGGTTGAACTGCCAGCTGCCGTCTGCTGCCTCGGTCATGGTGATGCCCATCGCGGCCAGCGCCTGGACCATCAAGTCCGAGTCACGGGAGGCCAACGGGTTATGCAGCACCGTCGGCGCGGTGTTCTCCGGGTTCAGCGCCGCCAGCGTGGCTAACGTCAAGTACCGGTTGGTGAGGGATTTAGAAGCGGGAACATGAACACTGGCCCGCACCGGGGTGTGGGCCACCGGTGCCGGCCAGTATTCCAAAGCAGAGTTTGTGGTCATCGTCGAGAGGATCAACAACCTACTTCTTCAAATTCTCAATAGCCTTGGAGGCCTGCTTCTGGGCGTCCTTGGCCAGATGCTCGGCGCGCCATGCCAACGATGGCTTACCGCCGCGGTCTACGGAGGCGTAGATGACACCGCCGATGATGGATGCGTTCTTTAACAAGGTGGTGTTGCGCGCTTCCTGTTCTTCTTCGGTGTCAGCCGGGGCGGAGAGGTATTCCACCGCTGCGGTCACGGACTGGGTTGCGCCGAGCAGAATCGCCGCGAAACGTGGCAGCTTGCCCAGCGCCAACAGGGCGCCGGAACCGACTTGGATGCCGCCGAGGACGCGGGCCACCAAATCAGGGTTGTCGGTGACCAGGCTCAACGACGGATTGGCCTGACCTGCCTGGGCGAGAACTGGCTCAAGAGAGGTAGCTGCTGCCTCGGGTGCACGCAGTTGCTTGATGCCGGAAGCGATAATGCTGCTAGCCAACAGGGGACGGGCCAAACGTTGTGCGAGGGTCATCGTGTTCTCCTAGTGTCAGGTAGGGGAGTGATCCGAATGATAAACGGGTCTTACCTTCGTTAGTCTTTCATCTTTTGGCATCAATCCGGAATAGTTAACCCGCTTTGAGGGTTGGAACCAGTAGCAATGCCCGATTGAAAGGTAGACTCAGCTGAAGTGATCCTCAAAGAAAAGGTGAAGCCGATGTCTTCCGTTCCTGGCGATGTTGAGGCCGACCCGGTGGTCGATGTTGCGACTGAGACCGAGCCGGAACGCCGGGCCAGATTCGAAAAGTACGCCCTCGAGTACGTCGATCAGCTCTACGCTGCCGCCATGCGGATGACCCGCAACCCGCAGGACGCTGAAGACTTGGTGCAGGAGGCCTACACCAAGGCCTACTCCGCGTTCCACCAGTACAAGCCGGGCACCAACTTGAAGGCGTGGCTGTACCGGATCCTGACCAACACCTACATCAATATTTATCGTAAGGCCCAGCGTCAGCCGCAGCAGACCCAGACGGACACCGTCGAGGACTGGCAGATGGCTCAGGCCGCCGAGCACTCCCCGACGGGGCTGCGTTCGGCCGAGGCCGAGGCGCTGGATCGGCTCCCGGATTCGGACATCAAAGACGCGCTGGCCCAAATCCCGGAAGAGTTCCGGTTGGCGGTCTACTTCTCCGACGTCGAGGGCTTCTCCTACAAGGAGGTCGCCCAGATTCTGGATGTGCCGATTGGTACCGTCATGTCCCGGCTGCACCGGGGCCGCAAGCAATTGCGGGAACTGCTCGCCGACTATGCGGCCGGGCGCGGCATCAACGTCGAAGCTCAACGGGCAAAGAAAACTGACACGAAGACCACCAGCACGAAGGAGCAGCAGAAGTGAGCGGCGCAGAGAAGAATGAGCCTTGCACCGGTGCCGATTGCCCGGAGGCGCGTCTGGAACAAATCTACGAGTACCTCGACGGGGTGCTCACCGACGCGGAGCTGGCCACCGTGCAGCGCCACCTGGAAGAATGCAAACGCTGCGGGGATGAATACGATCTAGAGTGCCTGATCCGGGCCGCACTGAAGCGCTCCTGCCGGGAGAAAGCCCCACAACAATTGCGGGCCTCCATCCAAATGCGGCTCACCCAGGTGACGGTCTACCGCAGCGAATAACCGCCGATACAGCACCCGCAACGCAACGAAAAAGCGTGGCCACCTCACTGTCGAGGGGCCACGCTTTTTGCGTTGCTACAAAACGATTGTTAGCAGTTTGGCTTCTTGCCGTGGTTCGCCTTGTTCTTGCGGCGATCCTTACGCTTACGGGCGCGCTTGCTCATAGAGGGCCTCCTTTGAGTTGATTTACCGTCCAGTCTATCCGCGTTAAGCTGCAGAAATAAAAATGCTATGCGGTCGGCTCAGGAAGATTCAACCACTGGTACCAGCCCCGATGCAGCACCAACCACGCGATCAGCCCGTAGCCGGCCTGTCCCGGCAGCCCGTGGTTGGCGTTCAGGTCGGCCCGCCACTGCTCGTGCTGCTGCAACGCGGTAAACGTGTCCACGTAGTGGAAGCCACGCCGGGTCACCACATCGGCATACGCGCGGTTCAGATCCGCTAACCGGGCGTTGCGCTCGGCATCCAGCCCGGGGATCGGGCCAACAACCAGCACCGGCAGCTGGCTCTGGTGGGCGGCATCGAGCACATTCGCCAACTGCAACCGGGACCGGGCCGTGGTGATGTCAATATCCAAATCATGATCGCCCAACGCGATGATCAAATGGTTCTCCACCTCGGCTCCCACCCGACGGCGGACCTCAGTCTCCCAGCGGGCGGAAAGCTCCTCGGTGGTCTCTTCGGGAACGGCGAGGGGGTAGGCCTCAATTAGGGTTCCGGACGGGTCGGTCTTGGCGAGCACGCGCCCCAGCCAGCCCATGGCCCGAGGGTCGCCGACACCGGCGAGGATCTGCTCACCGAGTGCAATAATCCGAATCTGCCGCAACGCTACACCTGTCCCTTCCCAATCGGGTTCCTACCCAAAGCTGTGTTTTCGAGCGTATCAGCAACGACCCCGCTCACCCGGCAGCGGCGAGCCCGTCACAAGCGCAGCTTTTCGTCCGGATTCCTCCACACCGCCGTTCTGCGGGCCATACTCGTGGATAGCCGGCACCACAGTACCCTGAACGGAACACAACGCTCCTACCGTAGAGGTCATCCGCAGCACGTTGCACCAGACCCGAAGGAGGTAGCCGTGAGCACACCGCAGACCAACGTTGCATCCACTGACGATGGCATCGCGACCACCGCTACCACCACGGACCCGTTAGAACGCGCGAGCGCGGAACTGCAGGCCCTCGAGCAAGACCGCCGGGCGCTCGCGGCCAAACACTACCGGCACCTCTTCGACTTTGCCTTGGCCTATGTCCGCCACTCCAAGCCGCAGACCAGCGCACAGCAGCTCACCGTCCCGTGGCTGGAGGAACACGACGCAGGCGTGCTGCTGCGCAAAATGCTTGCCGAGCTGGCCCGCGTCACCGGGACCACGGACCGGACGGCCCGCCAACACATCGTCGCGGCCGTCAACCTGGTCCAGCACGGGGCCGAGTTGCTCAACAAACTCGAACGCGGAGAAATCTCCGTCCCCATCGCCGAGGCCGCGGCGGCCCAGCTGAAGTCCATTGCTTCGCCGAAAAAGAAACACGCGCCGGACGGATCGGCTTGGGAACCGGGACAGTACCAAGAACAGGTGGCAGAACACGAGGACGCCAAAGGCAAGTTAGGTCGTCAACTCAGCGAACTGGCCAGCACCGCTCCCGATGATCAAGACTTCCGCGATCAGGCGGCTCAAGCCCGCAATGAGCACCACCCCCAACCGCCGGCACAACGTCACCGGCGGGCACGCGCCAACCGATACGTACGGATTTCTTCGGCCGCCGATGGGATGGGCCGGCTCGAAGCCTTCCTCAGCTCCGCCGACCTTACCCAGCTGGAACGCAAACTAGCCGCAGCTACCAAACACCTGCGTGCCCGCGGACTCAGCACAGGCCGGACCATGCGCCAGCTGCAAGCCGATGTCTTCACCGATCTGCTCCTCGCCGAAGACACAGCCGAGGACAACATCAGCGAAAACCAGCAGCCAGATTCGGAAGAGACCGCACCGGTACCCGCAGCCCCCGTCGGCCTCGTGCCAAGCCAGCAGCCTCCGACCAGCGGCGGCACCCGCCCGCGGATCAGCGTACAGACGCACTTGTTGGTCACCGTGAGCTTTGAACAGCTAGTTGCCCTCGGCGGCACCGTCGATGAACGAACCTTGGGATTCCTCAAGAGCGCCTACCCAGAACTCTATGACCGGGCCATGCGCAACCGGCGCGCCAGCCGGCAGGGAAAGAAAAACCGACACAGGCCTCCACCACCGGATGCGCCCGATACCGATGCTCACGCTACCGTGCTGGGCAGTGCAGAGCCCTTGTCGGCGCCCGCCTCCGCACAGGCCGTAGCTGAAGCAGAGAGCGTGCACATCATCTTGACCGATCCGATCACCGGCTATCCCCTCGGCACCGGCCGCAAGAGCAGACGGGTCCCACAGCGGGTGCGCGAGCTCATCTCTTACCGTGACGGGCATTGCCGCTTCCCGGGTTGCCGGGTTCCGGCGGATCAATGCGAGCTCGACCATTGGAACGACTGGTCCGAAGGCGGACACAGCGGTTACCGCTGGATGGGGTTGTTCTGCCCGACACACCACACCGGGAAAACCGCCGGCTGGTGGACCGTGCTGGCACAACCGCAGCTAGGCGACGGCGTCCTAGAGTTCAGCTTCCCGAAGACGGGGAAGCGGACTCTGACCAAGCCGCTTCGCCCGCTGGCACCGAGCGCATGGGATGACTACACCGCACGGGACGAGGCACAGAACCCGCCACCCTTCTAGAGTCGTAGGCGATATCGGGTTAGCACCACCAAACAACAGTGGGGACGACCATCTTGTCGATGATCGTCCCCACTGCTTGGGTCCCGATGTGGTTACCGCACCGGCAGTGCAGAAACCGCTAGGGCTTAGGCGTCTTTCTCACCAAAGGCGCGGGCCACCAATTCGCGGCCTTCAACCTGGTGGACCTTCGCCGACCCGGTGGAGGTTGCGGCCGAGGCCGGGCGGGAGACCAGACGCATCGGCTGATCCAGCTCCGGCGCCAAGTTGGCAACCATGAACGGCCATGGGCCCTGGTTGGCTGGCTCGTCCTGTACCCAGAGCACTTCGGCGTTCGGGTACTTGGCCAGCTCAGCCTTGATCTGCTCGGTAGGCAGCGGGTAGAGCTGCTCCACACGCACGATGGCGGTGGTGCGGTCATCACGCTTGTCTCGCTCAGCCAGCAGGTCGTAGTACAGGCGGCCGGAGACCAGCATGACGGTCTCCACCTGGTTCGGGGACAGATCCGCATGTTCTGGGATGACCGGCTGGAAGCTGCCCTTGGTGAAGTCCTCGACCGAAGAAGCGGCGGCCTTCAGTCGCAGCAGCTGCTTCGGTGTGAAGATGATCAGCGGGCGGCGCGGACGGGCGTAGGCCTGCTGGCGCAGCAGGTGGAAGTGGTTGGCACCGGTGGTCGGGTTGACCACGGTCATGTTGTCCTCGGCGCACAGCTGCAGGAAACGCTCGATGCGGGCGGAGGAGTGGTCCGGGCCCTGACCTTCGTAGCCGTGCGGCAGCATCATGACGACGGAGGAGCGCTGGCCCCACTTCTGCTCGGCGGAGGAGACGAACTCGTCGATGATGGTCTGGGCGCCGTTGACGAAGTCACCGAACTGCGCTTCCCACAGCACCAAGGCGTCTGGGCGCTCGACGGAGTAGCCGTACTCGAAGCCGAGGGCGGCGTATTCGCTCAGCAGGGAGTCGTAGACCCAGAACTTGGCCTGATCGGCTTCCAGCTCACGCAGCGGGTACCATTCGTTACCGTTGCTGCGGTCGTGGAACACGGCGTGGCGTTGCACGAAGGTACCGCGGCGGGAGTCCTGGCCGGCCAACCGGACTGGAACACCTTCCATCAGCAGAGAGCCGAAGGCTGCGATCTCGGCGAAGCCCCAGTCGATGCCACCCTCGGTGGCCATCTTGGCGCGGCGCTCCAGAACGGCCTTCAGCTTCGGGTGCACGTTGAAGCCAGCTGGGATGTTGGCGTGGGCCTCACCAATCTTGGCCAGCGTGTCCGCGGAGATGGCGGTGGTTGCCGGATCCTTGCCAACCGGTGCGTCATCACGCAGCTCGGTCAGCCCGGAGCCGACCACCGGGATCGGGGAGGTCTGGGCGGCGTGGGTTTCGGCGAAGACGCGCTCCAGACGCTGCTGGTAGTCCTTCAGTGCCTGATCGGCTTCTTCCTGGGTGATGTCACCACGGCCGACCAGCGCCTCGGTGTAGAGCTTACGGGTGGAGCGCTTGGCCTCGATCAGGTTGTACATCAGCGGCTGGGTCATCGACGGATCATCCGATTCGTTGTGACCGCGGCGGCGGTAGCTGATCATGTCGATCACCACGTCCTTGTTGAACCGCTGACGGTATTCAAACGCCAGCTGGGCAACACGGACAACCGACTCAGGGTCGTCGCCGTTGACGTGGAAGATCGGGGCCTGAATGGTCTTGGCGACGTCGGTCGCGTAGACGGATGAGCGGGCCGAGGCCGGTGGGGTGGTGAAACCGACCTGGTTGTTCACGATGACGTGGACGGTACCACCGGTGCGGTAGCCGCGCAGCTGGGACAGGTTGAGGGTCTCGGTGACCACACCCTGGCCGGCGAATGCGGCGTCGCCGTGAATCAGGATCGGCAGCACCGAGAAGGAGGCCGAGGAGGCGCCACCGTGATCCAGGCGGTCCTGCTTGGCGCGGGTGATGCCCTCTAGGACCGGGTTGACGGCCTCAAGGTGGGACGGGTTGGCGGCCAAGTAGACCTTGGTCTCGTTGCCCTTGTAGGAGACGAAGGTGCCGGAGGTACCCAAGTGGTACTTCACGTCGCCGGAGCCTTGAACGGTACGCGGGTCCTGGGTGCCTTCGAACTCGCGGAAGACCTGCGCGTAGGTCTTACCGGCAATGTTGGTCAGCACGTTCAACCGGCCGCGGTGCGCCATACCGATGGTGACCCCTTCGAGGCCGGCATCGGCGGCACCGGACATGACACCATCCAGCAGCGGGATCAGCGACTCAGAGCCTTCGAGGGAGAAACGCTTCTGCCCGACGAACTTGGTCTGCAGGAAGGTCTCAAACGCTTCGGCGGCATTCAGCCGGCCCAGGATGCGCAGCTGCTCGTCCCGGGATGGTTTCTCGTACGGGTGCTCCAGCTGGTTCTGGAACCACTCGCGCTCTTCCGGATCGTGGATGTGCATGTACTCGATGCCGGTGTTGCGGCAGTACGCATCACGCAGGACACCGAGGATGGAGCGCAGCGGCATCATCGGCTTGCCGCCGAAGCCGCCGGTTGGCCATTCGCGGTCCAAGTCCCACAGGGTCAGCCCGTGGGTCTGGACGTCCAAGTCCGGGTGGCGGCGCATCCGGTACTCGAGCGGATCGGTGTCCGCCATCAGGTGACCGCGGACACGGTAGGCGTGAATCAGCTGCTGGATTCGGGCCACCTTGTTGATCTGGTCTTCCGGGTTGACCTGGATATCGGCGGACCACTGGACCGGCTCGTACGGGATCCGGATGGACTCGAAGATGTCCTCGTAGAAGTTCTGGGCACCCAGCAGCAGCTGGTGGACTAGGCGCAGGAACTCACCGGAACCGGCACCCTGGATCACGCGGTGATCGTAGGTGGAGGTCAAGGTGATGGTCTTGGACACGGCCAAGCGGTTCAGGGTCTTCGGGGAAGCACCCCCGAACTCGGCCGGGTAATCCAAAGCACCCACACCGATGATGGCGGCCTGTCCGGCAGAAAGCCGTGGGACCGAGTGGACGGTACCGATACCGCCCGGGTTGGTCAACGACACGGTGGTGCCGGCGTAGTCGTCGGCGGTGAGCTTACCGGAGCGGGCCCGGCGGATCAGGTCCTCGTACGCGTTCCAGAACTCGGAGAAGTTCATGGTTTCGGCACGCTTGATGTTCGGGACTACCAGCAGGCGGGAGCCGTCGTCCTTCGGCATGTCGATGGCGATACCGAAGTTCACGTGGGCCGGCTGCACGGCAGCAGGCTTGCCGTCTACTTCTTCGTAGCGGACGTTCATGGACGGGAATTGGGCCAACGCACGCACCACGGCGTAACCGATCAGGTGCGTGAAGGAAACCTTGCCACCGCGGGCACGAGCCAAGTGGTTGTTGATGACGATGCGGTTGTCAATCAGCAGCTTGGCGGGCAGGGAACGAACGGTGGTCGCCGTCGGGACCGTCAAGGACTGGTCCATGTTCTTGGCGATGGCGCGGGCTGGGCCACGCAGAATGTCAACCTTGTCTTCGGCTACCGGGGCATCATCGGCCGGGGCCTTCGGCAATTCAGGTTCAGACGGGATCGGGTTGGCCTTCTTCTTCGGCTTATCGGCTGGCTTGGTGGCCGGGGTAGGCACAGCAGATTCGTCTTGTTTCTTGGCCGGTTCCTTCTTGGCTGCCTTAGCCTCGGAGGTCTTTTTGGCGGGGGCGGCAGGAGAACTCTTAGCGGTTCCATTCTTGGCCGGAGCGGAGCTGTCAGCGCCCTCGTCGGCGCCCTCTAGCTGCTCAAAGATTTCCCACCATTTTTTGTCCACTGAGTTCTTATCGGACTTGTATTTCTCGTAAATTTCGGCAACGAGCCATTCGTTACCAGGGAATTCTTCCGAAAGACGACTGGACGTCAATTCTGGCACGGTGTTTACGCCTCTTCCATCTGTTGCGCTAGTTGGGATCCGCGAGCGCCGACGGAAAATCGGTGAGAATTAATAGGTCGGGCACGCAGATAACCTTCCCACCAGCATAGTGAACGCAGGCAGGGCTTGGCCAACTCTTTAGGCAGGTGTGGTAGGTATCACCGGGTGCTGACACTACAGTGGTGTAACAGTAGTGGTTTCCCAGACTTTGGAAGGCTTTTTGACTCGATGAAATTTCTGCACACCCCGACGACCGACCTGACGTACGCGGACGTGTTTCTGGTGCCCTCCCGCTCGGACGTGCTGTCCCGGTTGGATGTGGATTTGGCCCCGGCCGATGGCACCGGCAGCACCCTGCCCATCGTCGCCGCGAACATGACTGCGGTCACCGGCCGGCGGATGCTGGAGGCGATGGCCCGCCGCGGCGGCCTGGGTGTGCTGCCCCAAGACGTGCCGGCGGACATTGCCGGGGAAGTCATCGAGTGGGTCAAATCCCGGCCGGTGCTGTTTGACACGGCACTGTGGGTGCGCCGCCACGACACCGTGTTGGAGGTCCAACACTTGCTGCCCAAGCGTAACCACGCCGCCGTGACGGTGGTCGATGACGAGCACCGACCCATCGGCATCGTGCGGGCCGCCGACTGCGCAAACACCGATCAGTTCACCTCGGCCGCCAACGTGATGGTGGATGTGCCGGTGACGGTGGCCGCCGAGGACGTGACGAAAGCCGCGTTACCGGAGATTTTCGCGAAGCTGCAGGCCGCCGGCACGGATTATGCCGTGGTTACCGCGGCCGACGGCACGGTGGCCGGGGCGCTGACTGCCGCGGGGCTGCTGCGCGGGACCATCTACACCCCCGCAGTGGATGCGCAGGGCCGGCTCCAGGTGGCGGCCGCCGTCGGGATCAACGGTGATGTGGCGGCCAAGGCCCGGACCCTGCTGGAACAGGGCGCCGACGTGCTGGTGGTGGACACCGCGCACGGTCACCAGCAGAAGATGTTTGATGCCCTCGCAGCAGTGCGTTCGGTGGCGCCGGATGCCGTGATTGCCGCCGGAAACGTCGTCTCCGCGGACGGAACCCGTGATCTGATCGAGGCCGGGGCCGACATCGTGAAGGTCGGCGTGGGTCCCGGGGCCATGTGCACCACGCGCATGATGACCGCGGTCGGCCGACCCCAGTTCTCCGCCGTGCTGGAGTGTGCTGAGGCCGCCCGGGCGCTCGGCAAGCAGGTCTGGGCCGACGGCGGGGTGCGCTACCCGCGAGATGTGGCCTTGGCGTTGGCGGCCGGTGCCGCGCAGGTCATGATCGGTTCTTGGTTCGCCGGCACCTACGAGTCCCCGGGAGATCTGCAGGTGGATCCGGACACGGGCCGGGCCTACAAAGAATCCTTTGGGATGGCCTCCAAGCGTGCGGTACAGCATCGCACCGCCGGGGACGAGCTCTTCGAACGGGCCCGCAAAGCCATCTTCGAAGAAGGTATCTCCACCTCGCGCATGTACCTCGAAGCAGACCGCGGTGGGGTAGAGGACCAGCTGGATGCGATTACCGCCGGGCTGCGCTCGGCCATGAGCTATGCCGGAGCCCACAATCTGGCCGAATTCCACGAGCGTGCACTGGTGGGAATTCAGTCCAGCGCAGGCTACGAAGAAGGCCGCCCGCTGGCGCAGAGTTGGTAACGCAAAGTTGGTAGCATAGGAACCCTTATGGACGTTCACCGAATCGCGGCGCATGCGCGCACCCACGTTCCGGCCCACAGCACTGCCACCACGGCAGTAGCTGCACACGGTGCCGTCGAGCCGAACACCACAGGCGGCAGGTCCGCCTCCGACGCTGCACAGGCTTGCTCCGAAGCCACCGAGCAGTCCGCATTGGAGGGACCGAGTAGTCAGCCCGGCCAGACCGGGCGCACGCGTTACTCGCACCAGCTGCCGAAGGCGGTGAGGCTGGCATGGAATGGTTGTTGCTAGGACTCGGTGTCCTACTCATCCTCGGAACCGGATTCTTCGTCGCGGTCGAGTTCGCCTTCGTCGCCATCGACCAAGCCGCGGTCCAACGGGCCATCAACAACGGCGACCCCAAAGCTAAAACGCTGATGCGGGCGCTAAAGACCCTCTCCACCCAGCTCTCCTCCTGTCAGCTGGGCATCACCCTGACAACCTTGTTGACCGGGTACGTGATGGAACCCTCGGTCGGTAAGCTGCTGCGGGATCTGGCGATCAGCCGCGGGATGCCGGATGCGCTCGCGCAATCGTTGTCCCTGACCCTGGCGATGGTGCTGGCCACCTTCTTGTCCATGGTGATTGGCGAGCTGTTGCCCAAGAACCTCTCCATCGCGAAATCGTACGAAGTGGGCCGGGCACTGGCCCCCTTCCAGCTGGCCTTCACCGCAGTGTTCCGCCCGGTGATCGTGCTGCTGAACAACTTTTCCAACTTCTTCCTGCACCGCTTCGGTTTCGAGGTCAAAGAGGAAATCTCCTCCGCCCGGACACCCGAAGAGCTGGCCTCCCTGGTGCGCCGGTCTGCACTGCTGGGCACCTTGGACGCCGGTACGGCTGAGTTCGTGGACCGCTCGCTGCGGTTCGCCGAACGCACCGCAGCCGATGTCATGACCCCGCGCATGCGGATGGAAACGGTTGCGGCCGAACAGTCCCTGACCGAGTTGATTGAGCTGACCCGCAGCACCGGTTTCTCCCGGTTCCCGGTCATCGGCGATGACCCGGACGATATCCGCGGGGTGACCCACGTGAAGAAAGCCGCCGCCGTGCCGCTGGCCAAGCGTGACGAGTTGGTCGCGGCGACCATCATGAGTGAAATCACCCGGGTGCCGGAAACCATGAAGCTGGATGCCCTGATGACCGATCTGCGTGTGGCCAACCTGCAGATGGCCGTCGTCGTGGACGAATATGGGGGCACGGCCGGCATGGTCACCCTCGAGGACCTGGTGGAAGAGATCGTGGGGGATGTGGCCGATGAACACGACCGCATCCAACGCGGCGTGCTGCAAAGCGCCGATGGTAGCTGGGAGTTCCCGGCTCTGCTGCGCCCCGATGAGATTTCCGATCAAGTTGCCCAATTGAATCTGGAAGATGACCCCAGCTATGAAACGGTCGGCGGTTATCTGATGTACGTGTTGGGCCGAATCCCGACGGTGGGGGACACTGTGGAACTCGACACCGGGACCCTGAAGGTCGTGCTGATGGACGGGCGCCGGGTCGACCGGGTCCGCTTCACCCCGCGGCCGATGGCCGAAGACGCCGCTGACGCCCACCGAGGGCAGGATCAGGGTCCGGGGCAAAACCGGCAGGGCGGTGAACGAGCATGAGCGATTGGGCAGGACTAGGCTGGCTGGTCGTGTTGCTGGCAGGCAATGCCTTCTTCGTCGCCGGCGAATTTGCCATCATGGGCGCCCGACGCAGCCAGATCGAACCCCTCGTGGAGAAAGGCTCCAAGCGGGCCAAAACGGCGTTGTGGGCGATGGAGCACGTGAACCAAATGCTGGCCGTCTGCCAGCTGGGTATCACCGTCTGCTCGCTGCTGATCCTGAATGTTTCCGAGCCGGCGCTGCACCACCTGCTGTACGGGCCGCTGACCACCATCGGGATCCCAGAAACCGTTTCCAGCACGGTCGCGTTCATCGTCGCATTGCTGGTGGTGACCTTCCTGCACGTGACTTTCGGCGAGATGGTGCCCAAGAACTTCTCGGTGTCCTTGGCGGACAAGATGGTGCTGATTCTGGCGCCGCCGCTGGTGTTCTTCGACAAGTTGCTGCTGCCGGTGGTGAAGCTGCTGAACTCGCTGGCCAACGGGTTGCTGAAGCTGTTTGGGATCCAACCCCAAAATGAGCTCTCCAGCGCGTACACGTTGGAAGAGGTCCAACAGATTGTGGCTGAATCCACCAAGTCTGGGCTGGTCGAGGACGATTCCGGGCTGCTCAGTGGTGCCCTTGAATTCTCCGATTACAAGGCCGCCCAGGTGATGGTTCCGATTGCTGACGTGGTCGCCTTGGAGGAAGGCCAGATCACCCCACGTGAGTTTGAGAAGGCCGTGGGCCGGACCGGGTTCTCCCGGTTCGCGATGGCCGATGCCAAGGGCCGGTTCATCGGCTACCTGCACTTGAAGGATGTGCTGGATCTGGCCGACTATGATCGGCCGATCCCGGTGACCAAGATGCGGGCGCTGGCCAATGTGAGCGCGAGCGCGGAAATCGAGGACGCGCTGGAGATCATGCAGAAAACCAGCTCCCATGTGGCCCGGGTGATTGATCAGGACGGGGAAACGGTGGGCATGCTCTTCCTCGAAGACGTGATCGAGGTGCTGGTGGGTGAAATTCACGATGCAACGCAGGCCCAAGGGCGCCGTCGGCAAAATATGCACGAAGGTGAATAAGAACTCTTCTCAATAGTGTGTAAGAATGGTTCTTAGTTAGGCCCGGGGTGCGCCCCGGCCATTTTGCCTGCTAAGCCCACACTTGAAAGGTCCATCGACCGTGTCGATTTCACGTAAACCCCGCTCCTCTTCGATTGCCCGCTTTGGTTTGCTAGCTGGCGCGGCCGCGTTCGCCCTGACCGGCTGCACCCAGAACGCAGACTCCGGCGGTGAGAATGACACGAGCACGCAGGGGTTGACCGTGGTGGCCTCGACTGATGTCTACCAGGACTTGGCCGAGCGGGTGCTTGGCGAACACGGTTCGGCAACCGCCATCGTGACCGGCGCAGCCCAGGATCCGCACTCCTACGAGGCCAGCCCGCAGGACAAGCTGACCTTGGAGAAGGCCGACGTGATTGTGGCCAACGGCGGCGGGTACGACCCCTTCATCGACCAGCTGACCGAGGCCCTGGGCAACGAAGACAAAGTCATCGAAGCCTTCAAGGGGGAGAGCAGCCACGACCATGATCACGACCACGACCATGGTGATGAAGACGCTGATAAAGGCGCTGACGATCACGCCGAAGATGATCATGCCGAAGACGATCATGCGCATAATGATCATGCCGAGGACGAGCACGCCCACGATGATCACGCCCACGATGACGAAACCCACGACGAAGATGCACATGGCGAGGATGCCCATGACGATCATGGCGGCCACGACCACGAGCACGGCGAGAACGAGCACGTCTGGTACGACCTGGGCCTGATGGCAGAGTTCGTCACCGAGCTGGGTGAAGAATTCGGCAAGGTGGACCCGGACAACAAGGACAGCTACGCCGCCAACGCCGAAGAGTTGAGCAACCAGCTGACCACCATGTTCGAGGAGGTGAAGGCCGTCAACGGCAGCGGTGAATTCCTCACGACCGAACCGGTAGCGGAATACCTGCTGGAAGATGCCGGCTTCGATAACGCGACCGACCCGCAGTTCATCTCCGCCGTCGAACACGATCAGGACCTTCCCCCGGTATTGTTGAAGGAAGCAGAGGATCAGCTCAGCTCCAAGAGCGTGAAGTTCTTGGCCTACAACACCCAAACCGAAACCAGCCAGACCAAGACCCTGCGCGCCGTGGCGGAGGAGAACGACATCCCGGTGCTGTACTTCACCGAGAACCTGCCCGAGGGCCAGGACTACATTGAGTGGATGAAGTCCAACATTGAGACCGTCTCGCAGCTGAAAAAATAAACCGCAGGAAACCTCACAAACCGACCAACCCTAGGTGCACACACAGTTGACAACCACACACCAGACTGAGACTGGTCCCGCGCTGGAATTGCGCGGGGCCGGTATCGGCTTTAACGGACGAACCTTGTGGCAGGACGTGAACCTGCGCATCCAACCTGGCGAGTTTCTCGCCGTGTTGGGCCCCAACGGCTCCGGGAAATCTACCCTGCTGAAGGTGTTGCTCGGTTTGTACGAACTCGACGAGGGCGAAGCCTTCCTCGCCGGACGGCCAGCCGAGAAGGCCCGGGCCGACGTCGGTTATATCCCGCAGCGGCACACTATGGACCCGAACACTCCGTTGCGGGCCAGAGATCTGGTTGCTTTGGGGCTGGACGGGCACCGGTACGGATTCCGTTTCGGCAAAAATAAGGCCCTGCAAGCCAAAGTCGATCATCTGCTGGAGGCCGTCGGAGCCACCGGATACGCGGACATGCCCGTGGGGGTGCTCTCCGGAGGGGAGCAGCAGCGACTGCGTGCAGCCCAGGCCATCGCCGATCAGCCTGCCGTTCTGCTCTGCGACGAACCCCTGCACTCACTGGACCTGTACCATCAGGAGGCCGTGACGGCGCTGCTGAACCAGCAACGCGCCGAAAACGGCACCGCCATCGTATTTGTCACCCATGAGATTAACCCGGTGCTGGATTACGTGGACCGGGTGCTGTACTTTGCTCAAGGCCAGTATCGGTTGGGTACCCCCGATGAGATCATGACCAGCGAAACGCTGACCGAACTCTATGGTGCCCCGGTGGAAGTGCTGCGTCACAACGGGCGGGTGCTGGTGTACGCCAGCCACGCCGAGGGCCACTTCTGCTGCGATGATGAGTCAGTCGGGGCGTTGCCGGGCACCAGCACGGGCGCCATCCCGACGCTGGAAGCCACCGGTGCAGAACGGCAGGGCCGGTAAATGTTTTCTACCCTGAATACCGTGCTGGGGTCTGTCCCGATGAATAACTGGGACACGATTGTGGACTCGTTCAGCTTCGAAAACTATGGCGAGTTGCTGGCGTTGGTGAGCAACTCGGTGATCGCCTCGGTGGCGTTGGGGATCATGGGCGGGTTCATTTCTGTTTTCGTGATGCTGCGCCGGATGGCTTTTGCGGTCCACGGCATCGCGGAGATCTCTTTCTCCGGTGCTGCGATCGCCCTGTTTTTTGGTTTTGACGTGGTGATGGGCTCCATCATGGGGGCCATTGCTTCGGCGATGTTGATCGGCTGGCTGGGCCTGCGAGACCGCGACACGTCCGCGGTGACCGGCGTGCTGATGCCCTTCGGCCTCGGCGTCGGGATCCTGTTCTTGTCCCTCTACCCGGGCCGGACCGCCAACAAGTTCGGTCTGTTGACCGGCCAAGTGGTAGCCGTGGACCAATTGCAATCCACCGCCTTGGTGATCGCCGCGGTGGTTGTGGTGGTGAGCCTGCTGGTGATGTGGCGGCCGCTGCTGTTTTCCTCCGTGGACCCCGAACTGGCCCAAGCACGCGGGGTGAAGACCAACACCCTCTCCATCGTGTTCATGCTACTGCTGGGTGTCACGGTGGCCATGTCTGTTCAAGTGGTCGGTGCCTTGCTGGTGTTGGCCCTAGTGGTGGTGCCGGCGGCTGCCGCGCTGAAAGTGACAGCCAACCCGGTGGGGGTTGTCAGTCTCTCCGTTATTTTCGCGGTGCTCGCCTCCACCGGTGGGCTGCTGCTGTCCCTGGGCGGCCGGGTGCCAGTCAGCCCGTACGTGACCACCATTTCCTTCCTCATCTACCTGATCTGTCTGGTGATCGGGCGCGGGCGTCGAACCCGGCGCGAACACCAGCTCAGCCAACGCCCCGGCAATGGCGGAGCCGAAGACGGACAGCTGCGCAACGGCGCATTGGCCGCAGCGACCCTACAGGGTGAACGTGTCTGAGATGGTGGCTGCGCGGATGAAGCGTTAGTCGGCCGCCGAGCAGCGCGGGCACAGCCCGAAGACCTCGATGGTGTGCTCAATCTCCGTGTACCCGTATTCGGCGGCGATACGGTCGGCCCACTTCTCCACGGTAGGGGCCTGCACCTCCTCGGCGGCGCCGCAGCGACGGCACACCAAGTGGTGGTGATGACCAGGATCGGCGCACTTGCGGTAAAGGGCCTCGCCGTCGGCGGTGCGCAACACATCCACCAGCCCGTCCTGTTGCTGGGCCTGCAGGATGCGGTAGACGGTAGCCAATGAGACGGACTCGCCGGCATCGACGATAAGCTGATGCAACTCTTGGGCGGAAACGAAGTCCTCCCGGCCCGTCAGCATCTGCTCAACAATGCGTTTCTGCCGGGTGTTACGGCCCTTGGGTGCGGTGGCTTGGGCCCCCGAAGCCTCGCTCATTGACACGTCCTCTCTGCACGCTGAGAAAAGTATGGATGTTGCGCGCACTTCACCTCTCCATCGTAACCAAACCGCTAGGCTGGAAGCAGAACCCGCAGGACCCTCCCGCAGGAAAGGACAACGTGGCCTCATGAATGCTCCCCAGACCCCGGTCTTCATCTCGGTGCCCGAATTGGAGGAACTGCTCGCCGACGAGCACCCGGTCCACCTGTTGGATGTGCGCTGGCGCCTCGGCTCCGACGACGGCTACGAGCGTTACAGCCAAGGACACTTGCCCGGGGCGGTCTACGTGGATCTGGATACGATGCTGGCCGGACAGGGACCGGCTACCGCCGGCCGGCACCCGCTGCCCACCGAAGAGAACTTCACCAAGGTCATGCAGCTGTGGGGACTGCGCGCCGCCGAACCGGTCGTGGTCTATGACGACAGTGCCGGATTGTCCGCCGCGCGGGCGTGGTGGTTGCTACGTTACGCCAGCCACCAACCGGTCTACATCTTGGACGGCGGCTACGAGGCATGGGTGGAAGCCGGACAGAATGTCCAAGCCGGGGATGTCATCCCGCAGCCCGGGGACGCTACGGCGGTGTTCGGCGGGCTGCCCGCCGTCGCCATGGAAGACGTCTTAGATCAGCCCCTGCTGTTGGATGCGCGGGCTGCTGAACGTTACACCGGTGACCATGAACCGATGGACCCGCGGGCCGGACATATCCCGGGGGCACGGAACTTACCGGCCAGCACACTGTTAGAAGATGGCCGGTTGGTGAGCGATGAGGTGATCCTCGAACTTCTAGAATCCGGCGGGCACCGGTACGGGCAAGCCACCACCGCCTACTGCGGATCCGGTGTCACCGCGGCGTTCTTGGTGGCTGCAGCCGCTCACGCGGGCGTGACGTTGAGCCTGTATCCCGGATCGTTCAGTCAGTGGTCCCAGCACCCGGAGCTGGAGGTCGAAACGGGAGCGCGGGTTCACGACGTTGTCTCGCTCGAAACCCAGATTTTGGAACATGACGAGGACACTGAAGTCACCGCTACCGGTGCAGACCCAGCCGAAGAAGCGGAAGCCGTTGAATCGCCTGAAACGAAGGAGAACTAAGTTATGAGCACGGTGTTTACCAAGATCATCGAGGGAGAATTGCCGGGCCGGTTCGTCTGGAAGGACGATACCGCGGTGGCCTTCCTTTCCATCGGCCCGCTGGCGCCGGGTCACACGCTCGTGGTTCCGCGCGAGGAAGTGGATTATTGGACCGACCTGCCCGAAGAGACCGTCGCGCATCTGATGAAGATCACCCAGCGCATCGGCGTGGTCCAGCGCGAGGCCTTCGGTGCCGCGCGTGCCGGGGTCATGATCGCCGGCTTTGAAGTACCGCACACCCACATTCACGTCTGGCCGTCCAACAGCCTGCACGACTTTGATCTAGACCGGGTGGATAACCACCCGGATCCGCAGGTGATGGACGAGGCGGCGGAGAAGATCCGGGCCGGGCTACGGGACGCCGGCTTCGGCGAATTCGTCCCGGAAGCCTAAACCTTTCGGACCTAGGCACCGGCCTGGTCGGTGAGCTCCCGCAACCGTGCTCGTACCCGTTTGGGCGAGACCGACACGGCCGTGCCTAGTTGCTGCGCGAACAGCGATACGCGCAGCTCTTGGAGCAGCCAGCGCACCGGCTCGAGCACCTGCGGGTTGACCCCGCGGGCGCTCAATTGGTCGGTGGCGGCGCTCAAAGCTTCCTCGAGCTTGTGCACCTCGGCGGCATTTTGCTGGTCTTGACCGACGGCGCCGACGGTGGTGAGCCGCTCAATGCGGGTCAGCATGCCCTGCAGGTAGCGGGGCAGCTCGCTGAGTTGGCCGGCGCCGGTGGCCGCCACGAAACCCGGGTAGATCAGCGAGTCCAGTTGGCTGCGCATATCCCGGAACGGGTTGACCAGGCTCAAGGTGGCTTTCTTCTTCAAATCCTTGGACACGTTGTTGGCTAGGGTGAGAATCTTGGCGACCAGTTCGGTGATCCGCAACGCAGTCTCAATCAACTCGGCGCGGATGTGTTCGAACGCGGCGTCGTATTCCTTTTTCGTCAACGGCAGGCCGGTGAGTAACTGGTCTGTAGCTGCGCGGGTGCAATCGGCCACCAGCTCGGCAACGGAGCCGTGCGGATTCTGGGTGAAGATGAGTTTCTCCGCCGGTTTCAGGTGATCCAACAGGTAGCGCTGGACGTTCGGCAGCTGCTTCTCTAACAGGGCCAGGACGGCGGCACGGTGGCCGTGATCGCGGGCCGGCTTGTTCGGGTAGATGCTCTGGACGATGGTGCCGTCCGGATGCAGCGCCAGACCGGGGAAACCGCGGACCTGTTCACCGGCAACCTGCTGGGAGAGCTGGGCTCCGAAGTCGACGTCGGGGAACTGTGTGACGGGCTGATTCTGGCGCGGCTGGGCCTGCGTCAGAGCGCCGGGCTTCGGGCCACGGGCGCCCCTTGGGGCGGGCTTGCCGGCAGCATTCTTGCCCTCGGACTGCCCGCTACCGGAGGCAGTGGTGCCCAGTTCTGCAGCGATGGCGGCCTGGTTTTCGGAGGCCAATTGGTTTTGTAACAGGACGAGGTCCTCGCCCATGCCCAGGACTCGCTGGCGGTTGCGGCTTTGCCGATCCACCACCTTGAAGCCCATCTTCAGGTAGGGCGGTAGCGCAGCGGTGTCAAAGTCTTCCGGTTTGATGACCACACCGCGGTTGCGGCGCAGGATGGCGATGACGGACTCCAGCAGGTTATCGGTCAGCGGGTCATAGTCACGTTCCAATTCGGCCAGCACGGAACGGGCCACATCCGGGGCCGGGACGCACTGTTTGCGCAGCGGTTTCGGCAACGAACGAATCAGGGCCGTCAACAGGTCTTCCCGCAGGCCGGGCACCAACCAAGTAAACCGGTCTGGGTCCAGCTGGTTCAAGAACAGGATTGGCACGATGACGGTGATCCCGTCGGCCTCGGTGTGCTCTGCGACCGGGTTGTACCGATACTCCAGCTTCAGCGTGAGATTGCCGTGGATGAAGGTGGTGGGGAAGGCCTTGGTGTCCAAGGTGGTCTTGTCCGCGGCCAGCAGCTGGTCCGGATCAAAGTCCAGTAGGGTAGGGTCTTGGCGCTGCTTGGTTTTCCACCACTTGTCGAAGTCCCGTTCGTTGGTGATGTCGGCCGGGAGCCGGGCGGCATAGAAATCGAACAGGGTTTGGTCATCGACCAGCAGGTCATGGCGGCGTAGCCGGGTTTGGAGCCGTTCCACCTCTTGTAAGCGTTGTCGGTTGCGGTGGAAAAACTTGTGATGGGTCCACCAATCCCCGTCGACGAGCCCGTGGCGGATGAACAGCTCGCGGGAAAGTTCGGGGTCGATCTTGCCGTAGAGCACCCGGCGTTCGGCGATGATGGGCAGCCCGAAGAGGGTCACCTTCTCGTAGGCGATGAGGGAGCCGGCGCTCGCGGACCAGTGTGGTTCCGAGTAGCTGTGCTTGAGCAAACCCGGTGCGAGGGACTCGACCCACTCGGGTTCGATGGCGGCACAGGTGCGGGCCCACAGTCGGGAGGTCTCCACCAGTTCTGCGGCCATGATCCAGTCGTGGCGTTTCTTGAACAGCGCCGAACCGGGGAAAACGGAGAACCGGGTGTTGCGGGCACCTTGGTATTCGCGACGACGCTCGTCGTAGACACCGAGGTTGGTCAGCAGCCCGGACAGCAGGGAGATGTGGATGGGCTCATGCAGGCCCACCGGGTCTGCCGGGCCCGGGGTGATCTTGATACCCAGCGGTTTGGCCAGTTGGCGCAGCTGCTGGAAGAGGTCCTGCCATTCGCGCACGCGAAGGTAGTTGATGAACTCGCGTTGGCAGCGGCGTCGGAATTGGTTACCCGACAGTTCGTTTTGGGTGGTGCGCAGGTAGCGCCACAGGTTCAGCAGCCCGGAGAAGTCGGAGTTCTCGTCGACGAACCGTTTGTGGAGTTCATCGGCCTGGGCTGCCTTTTCGGTGGGCCGCTCGCGCGGGTCCTGAATGGTCAGAGCGGCGGCGAGGATCATGACTTCTTTGGCGGCCCCGCGGCGGCCTGCTTCCAGAATCATCCGGCCTAGGCGTGGATCTACTGGGAGTTGGGCGAGCTTGCGGCCCAACCGGGTGATGGTGCCGCGTCGTCGCCCGGTGGCCAAGGCACCCAACTCGGTCAGCAGTGTGACACCGTCTTTGATGGCGCGCGGATCTGGTGGCTGCACGAACGGGAAGTCGGAAATCTCAGTGGGGGTCTTGATAACCCCGATGGCGGCCATCGATAAAATGACAGAAGCCAAGTTGGTGCGCAGGATTTCCGGGTCGGTGAACTCCGGCCGGGACTGGAAGTCCTCTTCGGAGTAGAGCCGGATGGCGATGCCGTCGCTGGTGCGGCCACAGCGGCCCGAGCGCTGCAGGGCGGACGCCTGCGAGATACGTTCGATGGGCAGACGCTGGACCTTGGTGCGGTGCGAGTACCGGGAGATGCGGGCGGTGCCGGTGTCGATGACGTACTTGATGCCCGGCACGGTCAGAGAGGTTTCGGCCACGTTGGTGGCCAGCACGATGCGGCGCTTACCGGTGGGGCGGAAGACCCGGGTTTGTTCGGCCATGGACAGCCGCGCGTATAGTGGCAGCACCTCGGTGCCGGCCAGCTTGCGGTGCTTGGGGATGAGCGCCGTCAGGGCGTCGGCGGCGTCGCGGATCTCGCGTTCACCGGAGAAGAAAATCAGCATGTCCCCGGGGGCTTCATCGGCCAGCTCGAGGACGGCATCGGCCACCGCATCCAGCGGGTCCCGGGCGTCTTCCTCGTCGTCGGCGTCATCAAAAGGATCATCGGCAGGTCGCAGCTGGGTCAGCGGCCGGTAGCGGATCTCGACCGGGTAGGTGCGCCCGGATACTTCGATGATCGGCGGCTGGGTTTTCTCATCCTCCGGGTCCACGGCGAAGTGCCGGGCGAAGCGCTCCGGGTCGATGGTCGCGGAGGTGATGATGATCTTCAGATCCGGACGTCGAGGCAGGATGCGTTTGAGGTAGCCGAGCAAAAAGTCGATGTTTAGGGACCGCTCGTGCGCCTCATCGATGATGAGGGTGGAATAGCGCTTCAGCAGCGGATCGTGCTGAATTTCCGCCAGCAGGATGCCGTCGGTCATGAGCTTGATCTTGGTGTCCGCGCTGGTTTCCGCGGTGAAGCGGACCTGATAGCCGACCTGGCCGCCGAGGTCTTGGCCCAGTTCTTCGGCGATGCGTTCGGCCACCGTGCGCGCGGCTAAACGGCGCGGCTGGGTGTGTCCGATCAGACCCTTGTCCGCCAGGCCCAACGCCAGACACATTTTGGGGATCTGGGTGGTCTTACCCGACCCGGTTTCACCGGCGATGACGACCACTTGGTTGGCCGCGATGGCAGCCATGATCTCGGTGCGGCGGGCAGAGACGGGAAGCTGTGGTGGAAAGGAAATCTCACTCATAAGGATCAGCCTCTAGTGTACGCGGCCAAGGAATCACTGCGGCTCCAGAGCCCAAGTACTGCCAAACGCAGATAAAACTGTGAGAATAGGAACACGGCGAAGCATACGAATTGTTTTCAGCACCGATTCCTACGATGAGGTTTGTTAAGACAAAATCGCACAGGAGAACAATTTGTCCGCTAGAACAGGGAAGCTGCGGCGTAAGTGACTCAGGTCACCCCTAGAATGGTGGACAACTTGTAATCGGCGCTTAAAGCAGAACCGAACCGGCTCACAACGATCGTTGCGGCCATCTCGGTCAGTTGTTTCGCCCTAGTTCAAGAACTACAAAGTGCTCGTCCTCGTGTTGAGGGGTCAAAAGATCGCTCGGGGATGGGTCTTGACACAGGAAAGGTAACGCGATGAACAAGCGTTTCTCCGTCAAGCTGGCAGCTACCTTTGCCGCAGCCTCCTTGGCACTGACCGCCTGCGGCGGCAACAGCGGTGACCAGGGCAATGGCGCCGGTGGCGATGACGACAAGACGTACGAGATTGGTATCTCCCAGTTCGTCTCCCACGCATCGCTGGATGCTGCTGCCAAGGGTTTCAAGGATGGCTTGGAAGAAGCTGGCTTGAACGTCAACATCGATGAACAGAATGCGCAGGCTGATCAGGGCACCGTTGCCACCATCAGCCGCGGTTTCCAGGACAAGGATCTGGTACTGGCTATTGCCACCCCATCCGCGCTGGGTGCCGCTAAGGCCATCACCGACAAGCCGGTGCTGTTCACCGCGGTGACTGACCCGGAAGGTGCCAACCTCGTTGACTCCAACGATGCGCCGGGCAAGAACGTCACCGGTACTTCCGACATGAACCCGGTGGCCGATCAGATCAAGTTGATCACCGAGATCAAACCTGATGCCAAGAAGATCGGTATCGTCTACTCCTCCGGCGAGTCCAACTCCGAGATTCAGGTGAAGATGGCCAAGGAAGCCGCCGAGGAGCTCGGTGTTGAGATCCAAGAGCGCGCTGTCTCCCAGGCCTCCGAGGTCCAGCAGGCAGCCCAGGCGTTGGACGTGGACGCGATCTACGTACCAACTGACAACGTGGTCGTCTCCACCTTGGGCTCGGTGATTCGTGTTGCCGAGCAGAAGAAGATCCCGGTGATCGCCGCTGAAGGTGACTCCGTGAAGAACGGTGCGCTGGCCACCATCGGTCTGGACTACGAAGACCTCGGTAAGCAGACCGCTGACATGGCCGTGAAGATTCTCAAGGACGGTGCCGACCCAGCCGAGATGGCCGTCGAAACCCCGAAGGATCTGAAGCTATACGTGAACGAAGGCGCAGCTGAGAAGTTCGGTGTGGAGATTCCATCCTCCGTGCTGGACCGCGCTGACGAGAAGTTCTAAGCAGTCGGCTCACTCATAACCCAACCGGCGCGGCGAACGCGGCGCTGAAGCAAGAACAAGGCACGCGCTGGTGGTGGCCTAGATGACCTCTGGGCCACCACCGGTACGTGAGCAGCCCAAACTATCCATCAGAAATGTAGGCTCAACTCATGGCATCTGCGGTCGAACTTGGTTTGATTTACGCCATCGTCGCACTCGGCGTATACATCACCTTCCGCATTCTAGACTTTCCGGATCTGACTGTTGACGGATCCTTCACCACCGGCGCCGGCACCGCCGCGATTTGGATTGCCAATGGCGGCAACCCGTGGATCGGCACGATCGTGGCATTCTTCGTCGGCTCCCTCGCCGGTCTGATCACCGGCCTGTTGCATACCAAGGGCGGCATCAATGGGCTGCTGGCCGGTATCATCACCATGATCGGTTTGTGGTCGATCAACTTGCGGATTATGCAACGCTCCAATATCTCCCTGTTGGGCGAGGACAGCATCTTCACCCCGTTGGAGGATGCGCGCCTGATGGGCGGGTGGATCTCCGTCGGCATCTTGGCGATCACGGTGCTGGCCATCAAATTCATCCTGGATTACTTCCTGAAGACGAACGTCGGTACCGCGCTGCAAGCCACCGGTGACAACGAAGGCATGATCCGCAGCTTCGGTGTCAACACCGACAACATGAAGATCCTGGGTCTGATGATCTCTAACGCGCTGGTCGGCCTGGCCGGGGCTATCTTTGCCCAGTACAACGGCAGCGCCGATATCTCCATGGGTATCGGTATCATCGTCGCCGGTCTGGCCTCGGTGATCTTGGGTCAGGCGATCCTGGGCACCCGCTCCATCTTCTTCGCGACCTTGGGCGTCATCGTCGGTGCCATCCTGTACCGCCTGTTCATCTCTTGGGCGATGGGCTTGGGCTTGAACGTCAACGACATGAAGCTGATTTCCGCGGTGCTGGTGGTGATCGCGCTGCTGCTGCCGAAGTGGAACCTCTTCAAGAAGCTCAACCGTAAACGTTCCGGTGGTGGGGCAGTCCCACTAGAGCATGATCCGGCCTCCGCAGAGGGTGCCGATGTGTCCGCAGCAAGCACGACCGAAGAGGCGGTACAGCGCTAATGTTGACCCTGAAAAATGTGTCACAGACCTTCTTCCCGAACACCGTCAACGAGCGTAAAGCGCTCCGGGACATCAACCTCCACTTGGATGCCGGGGACTTTGTCACCATCATTGGCTCCAACGGTGCGGGCAAATCCACGGTGCTGAACGCCATCGCCGGAAAAATCCGGCAGGATCAGGGCAGCATCGACATTGACGGCAAGGAAGTTTCCAAGCTGGGGGACGATAAACGCGCCCAATTTGTGGGCCGGGTCTTCCAGGACCCGATGGCTGGCACCGCGCCGAATCTGACCATCGAAGAGAACATGTCACTGGCCGAGCGCCGCGGTATGAGCCGCGGGCTGGGCATGGCGGTCAATGAGGCTAAGCGGAAGCGCTACCGCGAGGAGCTGGCCTCCCTGGAGTTGGGGCTGGAGAACCGGCTCAAAGCCAAGGTCGGGTTGCTCTCAGGTGGTCAGCGTCAGGCGTTGTCGCTGCTGATGGCAACCTTCTCCGAACCAAAAATCTTGTTGCTCGATGAGCACACCGCAGCGCTGGACCCGCAGCGTGCGGAGCTGGTGACCCGGCTGACGAAAGAGATCGTTGACCGGCACAAGCTGACCACCTTGATGGTCACCCACAACATGGCCCAGGCCTTGGAAGTGGGGAACCGGCTGATCATGATGCACGAAGGCCAGATCATTCTGGATGTCTCCCCGGAACAGAAGTCCGGCATGTGTGCACAGGATCTGCTGGACGAGTTCGGCAAGATCAAGGGCGGTCAGCTCTCCGACCGTACGCTGCTGCAGTAAGTACTGCGGCGCCACGCCTACTCACGCTGTCCTTGCTGCTCGGGCTATGCTGGTGAGGCCGGTCTTTTCGGCCCCGCGGCCCGAGCAGTGAGGACTGATGTGTCTGTTTCTAAGCTGACCCCCAGCACGCAGAACTATCTCAAAGAGATGTGGTTAATGCAGGAGTGGTCGGATGAACCGATCACCGTTTCGGTGCTGGCGGAGCGGATGGGACTCAAACTTTCCTCGGTTTCCGATGCCATGCGCAAACTAGCCGCCGAAGGTCTGGTCAACCACGCCCCGTATACCCCGGTGACGCTCACCGAGCAGGGCCGGATTCACGCCATTGATATGGTGCGCCGGCATCGGTTGATTGAAACCTTCCTGGTCGAGACGTTGGGGTATGAGTGGGACGAGGTGCATGAAGAGGCAGAAAGCCTCGAGCACGCGGTCTCCGATGTGCTGATCCAGCGCATGGACGCCTTCTTGGGCCACCCCACGCGGGACCCGCACGGGGATCCCATCCCGCTGGCCGACGGCACCATCACCCAGCCGGAAGCAGCCTTGTTGTACGAGTTTTCCGCCGGGGATGCCGTCGTCGTCGAGCGTATCTCCGATGACAATCCGGAGTTGCTCCAGTTTTTGGCCGGTAAAGGCATTGGTGTGGGCAGTGAACTGAAGCTGGGGGAGGCCGAGCCGTTCGCGGACACGGTCCAGCTGCGGGCCGGGGACGAGGGGCTCAGCTTGGGTCACAGCGCCGCGAGCAAGATTTGGGTGCGCAGGCTGTGAGCGTGACGAATCAGGCGCTTGAAGAATTTCTGTCCCGGTCTCCGCTACAGGTGGGCCCGGAATTATTGGGTGCCCGGCTCAGTCGGCAGAGCGAGGACGGTCTTGTGACGGTCCGGTTGACCGAGGTCGAGGCGTACTGCGGGCAACAAGATCCCGGTTCACATGCCTTCCGAGGTCCGACCCGGCGCACCGAGCCGATGTTCGGGCCTCCGGGCCGGCTCTACGTGTATTTCAGCTATGGGATGCACTGGTGCACTAATCTGGTCGCCCATGAACCCGGTGTCGCCGGAGCGTTGCTGTTGCGCGCCGGGGAAGTCGTTGAGGGCCACGAGTTGGTGTTGGCGCGACGACGCAAAGAGGTCTGGAACGAGAAGATCGCCTCGGGTCCGGCCAATTTGGCCCAAGCCTTGGGATTAGACGGCGCAAGCACCGGCTTAGATCTTGCTTCAGCCGGGATGCATCTTGAGTTGCCAGCGCACGCGGAAGAATACCTGGCCAGTGGCCGCGTCGGGGTATCCGGTGCCGGGGGAGACCCGGTGGCCTACCCGTGGCGGTACTATCTTCCGCACCGCTCGGTTTCGGCGTATCGACCGGGCAAGAATGTGCCCAATCTGAATCGCTAAAAAGGTTGCTGGGCGGTAACGAAGCGTTAAAAGAAAGAGTGCCCTCGACAGGATTCGAACCTACGACCTTCCGCTCCGGAGGCGGACGCTCTATCCACTGAGCTACGAGGGCAACGGAGAAAAGCTTATCAGCACTGAAGCCGGTTTGCGCAATTCTTAGAAAGCGTTTTCTGTCGCTAGAATGGAACAGTGACTCCTGAAGAACTCTCCCTCGTGATTCATGCCGCCCTGAAACAGTTGGCGGCAGACGGCAAGATTGATGTTGAACTGCCGGAGACCGTCCGTGTGGAACGACCAAAGAATCGTGACCACGGCGATTGGGCTACCAACATCGCCATGCAATTGGGTAAACGAGCCGGGATGTCACCGCGAGACTTTGCCGCATTGCTGGTTGCCCAGCTGCAAGGCACCCCGGGGATTGCCGGGATGGATATTGCCGGTCCCGGTTTTATTAACTTCACCCTCGATACGGCTGCGGCCGCCGAGCTGGTGCGCACCATCGTTGAAGCTGGTGCAAGCTATGGGCGGAACCAGCAGTTGGCGGGCCAGCGGGTCAACCTCGAGTTCGTCTCAGCCAACCCGACCGGGCCGCTGCACATCGGTCACACCCGCTGGGCCGCGTTGGGGGACGCCATCGGCCGGGTGATGAAGGCCTCCGGCGCGGATGTGGTGCGCGAGTACTACATCAACGACGCCGGTTCGCAGATGAACGTCTTCGCCCAGTCCATCTATAACCAGATGCACGATTTGCCGGTCCAAGAAGGCGGCTACCCGGGCGCGTATATCAAGGAGCTGGGGGAGCAGATCCTCAAAGACCACCCGGATGTGCGCAACCTGACCGAGGAAGCCGCGATCCCGGTTCTGCGTAGCGAGGGCTACCTGCTGCAGCTCAAAGACATCCGTGACACGTTGGAAGCTTTCGACGTGCACTTTGATGTGTGGTTCTCCGAATCCGACCTGCACTCGGCCGGCGCGGTCGAAGACGCGATCAAGCGCCTGCGCGAAGAAGGCCACATCTTCGAAGAAGAAGGTGCGGTGTGGCTGCGCACCACCGACTTCGGCGACGACAAGGACCGGGTCCTGATCCGTTCCAACGGTGAACCGACCTACTTTGCCGCCGATGCCGCCTACTACCTGTCCAAGAAGGACCGCGGTTTCGAACGCAAGGTCTACTTACTGGGTGCCGACCACCACGGTTACGTGAACCGGTTGCGCGCCATCGCCGCCTGCGCCGGTGATGACATGGACGCCAACATCGAGGTGCTGATCGGTCAGCTGATTTCCGTGGACGGGGCAAAACTGTCCAAACGTGCCGGGAACATCATCGAGCTGAAAGACTTGATTCAGTGGCTCGGGGCAGACGCCTTGCGCTACTCGTTGGCCCGCTACCCGGCCGACTCGCCGATCTCGATTGACCCCGAGTTGCTGAAGTCAAACACCAATGACAACCCGGTGTTCTACGTCCAATACGCGCACGCTCGCTCCCGGCAAGCGGCCCGTAATGCCGAAGCGGCCGGTGTCAGCATGGACAGCTTCGATGCGGCCAGCCTGAACCACCCGGCCGAAGAAGAACTCATCGCCACGCTGGCCCGCTTCCCGCAGGTTGTGGGGATGGCCGCCGAGTCGATGGAACCACACCGGATCGCCCGCTACATCGAAGAGCTCGCAGCCGCCTACCACTCCTGGTACGGTGCCTGCCGCATCACTCCACGCGCTGAGGAGGAACTCACCATCACTCACCACAGCCGGTTGTGGTTGAACGAGGCCACCAGCCAGGTGCTTGCTAACGGTTTGGCAATGCTCGGTGTGAACGCACCGGAGCGGATGTAAGCTGCGTGGGCTCCATACGTAACGACGTACGCGAAATTGACGAAGTAGGGAAGAAGTCATGACTACCGCCTCTCCACTGGCTCCAGAATGGTTGAGCGTTCCGGAGGACCTCAATGCGCTGAATCCCCTGATTTTCCCGGCCGATGCGGCCCGTGATGATTCCGGCGAGCTCACCCTCGGCGGCCTGCCGGTGCGCGCCTTGGCCGAAAAATACGGCACCGCACTGTACGTCTACTCCGAGGACGAGGTCCGCACCCGCGCCGCCACGTTCCGTTCGGTCTTCAACCGTGCCGTGATGCGGGCCCAAGAAACCTCCGAGTTGAAGCGCCTAGAACCCGGTGGCCGTCCGGTGGACGTGTTCTATGCCGGCAAGGCGTTCTTGTGCACCAAGATTGCCCGCTGGGTCCACGAAGAGGGCCTGAACCTTGACACCGCCTCCGGCGGGGAATTAGCCATCGCGCTGGCGGCCGGGGTGCCTGCCGAGAACATTGGTCTGCACGGCAACAACAAGTCCGATGAAGAACTGCGCCGGGCGATGACCGCCGGTGTGGGACGGATCATCGCCGACTCGATGGCCGAGTTGGAGCGCATCGACCGGGTGGCCCGGCAGCTCTCGGACCGGGGCACCACGCTGTACCGTCCGGCCGTCATGCTGCGCTTGACACCGGGCGTGCACGCCGAAACCCACGACTTTATTGCCACTGCCCATGAGGACCAGAAGTTCGGTCTGTCCATGGCCGCACCGCAGGATGACCCGAACGGCCCGTCGATGGCCGAACAAGCCGCCGCCTATGCACTGTCCTCGGGGAACATGGAACTGGTCGGTGTCCACGCGCACATCGGATCACAGATCTTTGCGGCCGAAGGATTCGCCGAGGCAGCGAAGAAACTCATCGGCTTTTTGGCCAAGATCAAGAACGACTACGGCAAGGCCCTGCCCGAACTAGACCTCGGCGGCGGCTACGGCATCGCCTACACCGAGGCCGACAAACCCCGTGACATCGCTGCGATCGCCGAGCACCTGGCGGAGAACATCGTCGCCGCCTGCTTGGAGCATGGGCTGGACATGCCACAGATCTCCATCGAGCCGGGCCGGGCCATCGCCGGTCCATCCGGGGTGACGCTCTACACCGTCGGGACGATTAAAGACGTCACAGTGGATTCACCGGTTGGGCCGGTGAGCCGCAAATATGTTTCAGTAGACGGAGGGATGAGCGACAACGCCCGGCCGGTGTTGTACGACGCGGACTACACCGCCGTGCTGGCCTCGCGCGCCTCCAGCGCGGAACCTGTGCTGTGCCGCGTCGTCGGCAAACACTGCGAGTCCGGCGACATCGTGGTTCGTGACGTGTACTTGCCATCGGACATCTCCCGCGGGGACATCTTGGCGGTACCGGCCACCGGGGCCTACTGCCATTCGCTGTCCTCAAACTACAACTACCTCACGCGCCCGGCCGTCGTCGGGGTCAAAGATGGCCGGTCCGAACTGATGGTCCGGGCGGAGACCGAAGACGAGATGCTTCAACGCGACGTCGGTTTTGCCGAAACCCGCTTCCTCGATCAGGTGGCCAACACCAAAAAAGAAAAGTCAGGAGACTAACACAACGTGACGGATGTAAAGCAGCTGAAGGTTGCCCTCCTCGGTGCCGGAACTGTCGGTGCTCAGGTTGCTCGAATTCTTCTTGAAGACACCACCGAGCTGACCCGCCGCGTCGGCGCTGAGCTGACGCTGACCGGTATCGCCGTGCGCAACTTGGACTCGCAGCGTGACGCTGACCTGCCGGCCGAGTTGTTCACCACCGATGCCAACGCGCTGATTACCGACGCCGATGTGGTGATTGAGCTGATCGGCGGGATCGTCCCTGCCAGCGAGTACATCCGCACCGCACTGAGCTCCGGCGCCGCCGTCATCACCGGTAACAAGGCCCTGATCGCCCAGCAGGGTGCAGAACTGCACGCCCTAGCTGCCGAGAACAATACCGTGCTGGCCTACGAGGCCGCCGTCGCCGGGGCCATCCCGATCCTGCGTCCGATTTCCGACTCCCTTGGCGGAGACAACATCACCAAGGTGATGGGCATCGTCAACGGCACCACCAACTTCATCCTGGACAAGATGGACACCACCGGTGCGGCCTTCGACGACGTGCTGGCCGAAGCCCAAGCCCTGGGCTACGCCGAAGCCGATCCAACCGCCGATGTGGAAGGCCACGACGCCGCCGCCAAGGCCGCGATCTTGGCATCGCTAGCCTTCCACGGCAACTTCACCTTCGACGAGGTGCACTGCGAGGGCATCACCAAGATCTCCGCAGCAGACATTGCTGCCGCCGCCCAAGAGAACCAAGTCATCAAGCTGCTGGCCATCGTGGCGAAGTCCGATGCCGGCGTCTCGATGCGCGTGCACCCAACCCTGATTTCCCGTGACCACCCGCTGGCCGCCGTCCGCGGCGCCTACAACGCAGTCTTCGTGGAGGCCGAGAACGCCGGCGACCTGATGTTCTACGGTCAAGGCGCCGGCGGTAACCCAACCGCTTCGGCCGTCATGGGCGACTTGGTGACCACCGCTCGCGCCCTGGTCGCCGGTGCCCTGACCGCACCGGTAGAAGCCAACGAGCTGCCCGCGCTGGCACTGGATGATGTCCAGACCTCCTACGCGGTCACCATGCGCGTGGCCGATCAGTCCGGTGTGCTGGCCCAGATCTCCTCCCTGTTTGCGGAGAACAACGTCTCCATTGAGGCGATGCGTCAGACCGCCATGGACGAAGCCGAAGCTGCCGGCGTGCAGGCCAACGGTGACAAGGCCGAGGCGTGGCTGCGGATTGTCACCCACGTCGGCCGCGAAGCCGATCTGGCTGCCACCGTGGAGAAGATCCGCGAGTTGGCCGTCGTCAAAGAAATCACCTCCGTTCTGCGAGTAGAAGGAAACTAATGGCTCACCAATGGCGCGGCGTGGTCCGCGAATACGCTGACCGGTTGCCGGTCACGGACGAAACAAAGATCGTCACCCTCGGTGAAGGTGGCACCCCGCTGGTGCACGCCCCGAAGCTCTCCGAGCTGGTTTCCGGTACCGTCTACCTGAAGTTCGAGGGCATGAACCCGACCGGTTCCTTCAAAGACCGCGGCATGACCATGGCCATCACCGCCGCCGTTGAAGACGGTGCCCAGGCCGTGGTGTGCGCCTCCACCGGTAACACCTCCGCCTCCGCTGCCGCCTACGCGACCCAGGCCGGAATCAAGTGTGTGGTGCTGGTGCCGGACGGCAAGATTTCCATGGGCAAGCTCTCCCAGGCCGTGGCGCACGGCGCGGAAATCATGCAGGTCGACGGCAACTTCGACAACTGCCTCGACGTCGCCCGCAAACTAAGCGAGAACTACCCGGTGTTCCTGGTGAACTCGGTGAACCCGAACCGTATTGAAGGTCAGAAGACCGGCGCGTTCGAGGTCGTGGACTTCCTCGGCGATGCCCCGGACTACCACCTGCTGCCGGTCGGCAACGCCGGAAACATCACCGCGTACTGGAAGGGTTACAAGGAGTACACCGAGCAGTACACCAACCCGCGCACCGGCACCGTCTCCGAGGCCGTGGCGACCAAGACCCCGATCATGTGGGGCTTCCAGGCTGAAGGTGCCTCCCCGCTGGTGCAGGGTCACCCGATCACCGAACCGGAGACCATCGCCACCGCCATCCGCATTGGCAACCCCGCCTCCTGGGAGCAGGCCGAAGCGGCCCGCGACGAGTCCGGTGGCCTGATCGACGCGGTCACGGATGAGGAGATCTTGGCGGCCCACCGCTGGCTCTCCGCCAAGGAAGGCGTCTTTGTGGAACCGGCCTCCGCCGCCGGTGCCGCCGGTCTGATCAAGCACCACGCCGCAGGCAATGTGCCAGAGGGCAAGACCTGGGTCATCACGGTGACCGGTCACGGTCTGAAGGACCCGGATTGGGCACTGCGTAATGCCGACGGCAGCTCCGTGGAGCCAACCAAGGTGCCGTTTGACGTGGTGGAAATCGCCACCGCACTGGGCTTACAGGAGTAAGGCCGCTGCTGACCACCACCATGAGCACCGAACTGACAGAACTAGCGGTTGGCACCAGTGTGCGGGTCAATGTCCCCGCCACCAGTGCCAACTTAGGTCCCGGGTATGACTCCTTCGGACTCGGCCTCGATCTGACGGACACCCTGACCTTCACCGTGCTCGAATCCGGTTTCCGGGCCGAGGTACACGGTGAAGGGGCCAGCTACCTGCCCAAGGACGAACGCCATCTGGTCTTGGCCACCGCACGGGACTATCTGGCTGAGCGCGGCTACACCGCCCCCGGGCTGGAACTGATCGCGCACAACCGGATCCCACATTCACGCGGGATGGGCTCCTCGGCCGCCGCCCTCGTCGGCGCCGCAGCTGGCGCCGACGCGCTACTGCCGGAACACGCCCGCGGGGGAGCGGACGCGGTCTTTCAGTTCGCCTCAAAGTTGGAAGGCCACCCGGACAATGTGGCCCCGGCCGTGTACGGTGGATTGACCATCTCCTGGACGGAGCAACCCGAGCTCTTCGGCGCGGTCACCACCCAGCCACTGGATTCGGTCATTCCGGTCTTATTTGTGCCGTCTTTCAGCCTGGCGACCTCGACGGCGCGCAAAGTGCTGCCACAGTCCATCGACCACGCTGAAGCCGCCGAGAACTCGGCGCGGGCCGGACTGCTTGTCTATGCCTTGACCCAAGACCCAACCGTCTTGCTCACCGCCACCGAGGACCGGCTCCATCAGCGCTACCGGGCCGAAACCATGCCGAATAGCTACGGGCTGATGGCACAGCTGCGCGCAGCCGGCCATGCCGCCGTGATTTCTGGTGCCGGCCCCGCCGTGTTGTGCTTTGCCCGTTCAGCCGCAGAGGCCGAGCAGGTGGCCGCCTTCCCGGAGCGCGTTTTCGGTGCCGATGCTGGACAGTGGCGTGTTGGGATTCACGGTGTGAGTACCGAAGGTGTTAGAGTGGAAGAGCACCGCCAGTAGATCTACTGGAATCTCTTGTGTAGCCCACCACGACAGTTGTGGCTTCTCTTCGGTGCGTGCCTAGCATCAAGTTTTTAGGCACTCCGTGGCTTTAGAGCTATCAGTTCAGCCCGGAAAATGTTCAACCCACAGTAGTCCACTTTCGAATATGTGTGATTACCTGACGAGGGAGAAGGAACCTTCGTGACTGAAACCACTGACCTGAAAACAGGTGTGGAGAAATCTGAAACGACCCCAGCAGAAAAGAACCCGCAGAATGCCGGTCTTGCTGGTCTCAAATTGGCCCAATTGCAGGCCCTGGCTTCCCAACTAGGCATCAAGGGCGCTTCCCGGATGCGCAAGATGGATCTGGTTGCCGTCATCGCTGACCACCAGCGCGGCGGTGCTGCCGCTGCTGCCAAGTCGGAGAAGTCCGAGTCCGCTGAAGGCAGCACGGACAACAAGGGCGCCGAACAAAAGGGTGCCGACCAGAAGAAGGCCAGCAGCAAGCGCGGTGCCGCTAAGAAGGAAGCAGAGCAGGCCTCCGCCGAGCAGAACTCCTCCGAGGACAGCCAGGACACCAAGTCCCAGCAGTCTCAGGAGAGCAAGCAGGACCAGCAGGATCAGGACGGCGGCGGTCGTCGTCGCGGCCGCGGACGCAAGTCCGATGCTGGCTCCGACGCTCAGGACCAAGACGGCCAAGATAGCCAACAGTCCGATAGCCAGGACGATAACCAGTCCGATTCTGATGATGATTCGGGCACCAAGAACCAGCGTCGCCGCAGCCGTGGCCGCGGGGACCGCAACGATCGTAACGATCGTGACGGTGGCCGGGACCAGCAGCGCGATCAGCAGAACAACCGCCGCGACTCGCAGGATTCTGATGACGATGATTCCTCTGGTGGCGGCTCGCGTTCGCGCCGTTCGCGCAACCGGAACCGGAATGACCGGAATGAGCGCGGTGGCCGTAACCGTCGTCGCCGCGGTGGTCCGGACCATGACGATACCGAGATCAGCGAGGACGATGTCCTGCTGCCGGTAGCCGGTATTTTGGACGTGCTGGATAACTACGCATTCGTCCGCACCTCCGGTTACCTGCCTGGCCCGAACGACGTGTACGTCTCGCTGGCCCAGGTTAAGCGTTACAACCTGCGTAAGGGTGACGCCGTCACCGGCGCCATCCGTGCTCCACGGGAAGGCGAACAGCAGTCCTCCCGCCAGAAGTTCAACGCCCTAGTGAAGCTCAACTCCGTCAACGGTAAAGACCCGGAGGAGAACAAGGACCGCGTGGACTTCTCCAAGCTGGTCCCGCTGTACCCGCAAGAGCGGCTGCGTCTGGAGACGGATCCGAAGAACAGCTCCGGTCGCATCATCGACCTGGTTGCCCCGATCGGTAAGGGCCAGCGTGGCCTGATCGTCTCCCCGCCGAAGGCCGGTAAGACGATGATCCTGCAGCAGATCGCGAACTCGATCACCACCAACAACCCTGAAGTACATCTGATGATGGTGCTGGTGGATGAGCGTCCGGAAGAAGTGACGGACATGCAGCGTTCGGTCAAGGGCGAAGTGATCGCCTCCACTTTCGACCGTCCTGCCGACGATCACACCACGGTTGCCGAACTGGCCATCGAACGCGCCAAGCGACTGGTGGAGATGGGCATGGACGTCGTCGTCCTGCTGGACTCCATGACCCGCTTGGGCCGGGCCTACAATCTGTCCGCCCCAGCCTCGGGCCGGATCCTCTCCGGTGGTGTGGATTCCTCCGCGCTGTACCCACCGAAGCGCTTCTTCGGTGCCGCCCGCAACATCGAAAACGGCGGCTCCCTGACCATTCTGGCCACCGCCCTGGTCGAAACCGGGTCCCGGATGGACGAGGTCATCTTCGAAGAATTCAAGGGCACCGGCAACATGGAGCTGCGCCTGTCCCGCAACCTGGCGGACAAGCGCATCTTCCCAGCCGTGGACGTCAACGCCTCCGGTACCCGCCGCGAAGAGAACCTGCTCTCCCCAGAAGAAGTCCGCATCATGTGGCGCTTGCGCCGGGTGCTCTCCGGTCTGGAACAGCAGCAGGCTCTGGAACTGCTCACCACCAAGCTCAAGGACACCGCATCCAATGCCGAGTTCCTGATGCTGGTCTCCAAAACAACCCTGGGGACCAAAGGCGAAGACTAGCTAGCGTGAGATAAGTTTGATGCCCGTCGGGATACGACGGGCATCAGCCGTTAACTCACGTTTCGCCTACGTTGACCGCCTGACCGGAAAGAAGTACCTACAGTGTTTGAATCAGTTCACGTCCTCTTGGACGAACACCGCGATCTCCAGAATCAGCTGGCTGACCCCGCCGTCCACCAGGACCAGGCCAAGGCCCGCAAATTGGGTCGACGCTACGCCGAACTCAACGGCATCGCCGAAGCCCACAAGCAGTGGACCCAGCTGACCGAAGACCTGGCCGCCGCCGAGGAATTCGCCGCCGAGGACGAAGAGTTCGCGGCCGAAGTCCCACGCTTGCAGCAGCAGCTGGAAGCGGTGCAGGAGAAACTGCACCGACTGCTGATCCCTCGCGATCCGAACGATGCCCGGAACGTCATTTTGGAAATCAAGGGTGGCGAAGGCGGCGACGAGGCTGCGCTGTTCGCCGGTGACCTGCTGCGCATGTACACCCGTTATGCCGAGTCCAAGGGCTGGAAGACCGAGATTATTTCCGCCACCGAATCCGACTTGGGCGGGTACAAGGACGTTCAGGTTGCCGTCAAGGGTAGCTCCAACGACCCGGCCGAAGGGGTTTTTGCGCACCTGAAGTTCGAAGGCGGCGTGCACCGCGTGCAGCGGGTCCCCGTCACCGAGTCCCAGGGCCGGATCCACACCTCTGCTGCCGGCGTGCTGGTCTTCCCGGAAGTGGACGAGCCCGAAGAGATCGAGATCCACCAGAACGATCTGAAGATTGACGTGTACCGTTCCTCCGGTCCGGGCGGCCAGTCGGTGAACACCACCGACTCCGCGGTGCGCATCACTCACGTGCCGACCGGCATCGTGGTTGCCATGCAGAACGAAAAGTCCCAGATTCAGAACCGTGAAGCGGCCATGCGTGTGCTGCGTTCGCGGTTGCTGGCCTGGCAACAAGAACAATTGGACGCCGAAGAGGCCGCCACCCGTAAGTCTCAGGTGCGCACCATGGACCGCTCCGAACGCATCCGCACCTACAACTATCCGGAGAACCGGATTGCTGATCACCGCACCGGTTACAAGGCCTACAACTTGGATGCCGTCATGGACGGTGACTTGGAGGCTGTGCTGCAGTCCTGCATCCAGATGGATGAAGAAGAGCGCATGGCCGCGATCGGCGAGACCGACAAGTAATCACTGAGCGAGTCTCCCGGTCATGGTTTCTTCCTTCCCCTTGCTGGCTGATGCCCTGAAGGCGGCCACCGCAGAATTGGCGGCCGCCGGGGTGCCCAGCCCGCGGGTGGATGCCGAACTGCTTGCCGCCCACCTGCTCGGGGTCAGTCGGGGCCGGGTTGGCGCGCTGGCGCTGCTGGACACCCCGACGCCGGAAGGATTGGCAGAGTTAGTGGCACAGCGGGCCCAACGCATCCCGCTACAGCATCTGACCGGTTCAGCGCCGTTCCGTGGTCTGGAGTTGGCGGTGGGCCCCGGGGTCTTCACCCCGCGCTTTGAAACCGAGATTCTCGTCGAGCACGCCCTTGTCGAAGTCCAACGGGTGCTCAGCGAACAAGGAAGCTGTCAGGTGATTGACTTGGCTACCGGCTCCGGTGCCATCGCCTTGGCGATCAAGACCGAAGCTCCGGGCGCCCACGTGGCAGCGGTGGAGCTCTCGGAACTGGCCTTGGCCTGGGCGCAGAAGAATCTTGCCGGCAGCGGGGTCGAGTTAATCCACGGAGATCTGCGTACTGCGGCCACAGAATTGAATGGCCGCTGCGACGTTGTGGTCTCCAACCCGCCCTACATTCCGGCCGATCAAGTGCCCATCGATCAAGAGGTGCACGAACACGACCCGCACATGGCGCTCTACGGTGGGGGAGAAGACGGTCTTCAACTTCCGCTGGCGGTCGCCGCACGCGGGGTGGAACTCCTTGTCCCCGGCGGCCTGTTGCTGATGGAGCACGCCGAAACGCAAGGTTCGGCCCTGCGGAATGCCTTCGCCCGGCGCCCGGATTTAGCCGGGCACTATGAACCGGCTCACACTTACCCCGACTTGGCCGGTAAAGACCGCATCACCGTGGCACGGAAGGTGACACAATAAAGACCGTGAGCGAACTATTTGATTGCAACGATGAGGAACAACGCGAAGCCGGCATGACCGCGGCCAAGGACGCCTTGGCCCGCCGCGAATGCATCGTGCTGCCGACCGATACCGTCTATGGCATCGGCGCGGACGCGTTCTCCGCTCAGGCGGTGGCCACGCTCTTGGCCGCCAAGGGCAGGAACCGGAACATGCCACCACCGGTGCTCATCGGCAGCTTCAACATACTGCCCGCGCTTGCTTCCGACATCCCAACTGCCGCCGTGGACCTGACAGAGAAGTTCTGGCCCGGCGCGCTCACCCTAATTTTCAAAGCTCAGCCATCGTTGAACTGGGACTTGGGCAATACCCACGGCACCGTCGCTCTGCGCATCCCCGATGATGACTTTGCCCGCGAACTGCTGGCCAGCACCGGTCCGTTAGCGGTGTCCTCGGCAAATCGCCACGGACAGCCACCGGCCGCGACGGCGCAGGCAGCTCAAGAACAGTTGGCGGCCGCCGTGACCGTCTATCTGGACGACGGGCCGCGCCTAGAAGATAGCGCGGAGGAGCCGGTGGTCTCCACCATCGTGGACTGCACCGAGGAGCCCTTCCACGTGTTGCGGCAAGGCTCGGTGAGCCTTGAGCAGCTGCAAGAAGTGGTGCCGGACATTGTAGGGGTGCACACCGAGGAGGCGTAGGCCTCTTGCCGCCATGAGGGTTTATTTATTGGTCTTGGTGATGAGCGCGGCGATCAGCTTCGTGCTGACGCCGATGCTGCGTCGGGTCGGACTGAAATTCGCGCACCGCCAGGTGGTGCGTTCCCGCGACATCCACACCAACATCATGCCGCGCCTTGGCGGGGTGGCGATGCTCTTGGCCGTCTCGGCCGGGCTGGCGCTGGCCTCCAAGATCCCGTTCACCACCGGGATCTTCACCCAGGAACGATTATGGATGGGCATCTTTGCCGCGCTGGCCATCATCTTGGTGATGGGCGTGCTAGATGACTTATTCGATTTGCCCTGGTGGGTGAAGATCCTCGGGCAGATCGGGGCCTCCCTAGTGGTGGCCTTGAACGGCATCCGCATCCAAGCGATGCCGGTGGGCTGGATTCACATCACCGACTATTGGATGCAGATCCTGCTGACCGTGATCCTCATCGTCGGGACCATGAACGCGTTCAACTTTGTGGACGGGCTCGATGGGCTGGCCACCGGGATGACCGTCATCGGCGGCTCGGCGTTCTTCGTCTACACCTACCTGCTGACCCGTTCGATCAACGAATACGACTTCTCCAATGTGGCCACCCTATTAATGGCGGTGCTCATTGGAGCCGCGGCCGGGTTCTTGCCACACAACTTTTATCCGGCCCGGATCTTCATGGGGGAAGTGGGCTCCACACTTTTAGGTTTCACCATGGCGATCGCCGCGATTTTGGTGACGGCCGATGTGGGTGCACTCGACGGGTTCCGGTTCAGGAACGTGCCGGCCTACATGCCCATCCTGCTGCCGATTTCTGTCATGTTGGTCCCCATCATCGACATGCTGGTCACCGTGACGCGCAGGACCGCCCGCGGGGTCAGCCCGTTCAGCGCAGACCGGGGCCACCTGCACCACAAGCTGATCGATGGCGGATACAACCACCCCCAGGCGGTGTGGGTGCTGTACGCGTGGTCGGCCGTGGTGGCTTTTGGTGCGGTGGCGCTGAACTTCATCCCGTGGACCACGTGGGTGCCGATCTGGGCGGTGCTGATCGCCGGCTGCATTTTGTTGACCATTGGCCCGTGGCTGCAGAAGCGCTACCGGCTGGCCAAGGTGCGTCGACGCCGTAAACTACTGCAGCGTCAACGCGCCGAAAGGCAAATGAGATGAACATCACAGTCAATGATCTGATGTGGCGCAAGGTGGCTTTTGCTTGCGTTAACGCCATGAGCTGGCTGGTCATCGGCTTCGGTACGGCCGGGATTTTGTACGCGGATTGGCATGCGGCGCTCTCCGCCGTGGGCACCATCGTGATCGTCGCGTTTTTCTCCTGGATCTCCGTGGCCCTGACGGATGTGACGTCCCGGCGGGCGCCGGGGATCGTGATGGTGGTGGCGATGGCCGGTTTCGTGCTGAAACTGGTGGCCTTTGCCCTGATATTAACCCTGTTTGACGCACCGTTTTGGTTGCGGCCGGAATGGGCTGCGACCGCCGCGATCGCAGCGATCATTCTCTGGCAGGTGGTCGAAGTGATCGTCTTTATTCGCCATCGGCACCGCATCTATGACTGAACATCACGATTTGGTCAAGAGGTGGGAATAAATTTTGGTAGTCTTAAGAACGGTCATTGGACAGGCCGAACTGAACAACGAAAAGTTCCGCGCCTTAGAAACTTGAAAATCTCGCAAGATGCCGTTCGACACTGCAACTTTCACTATCGTTGCGTGCGCGAAGCGATCGGCCTTCTAGACCGAGGACGGACACCGTAGAGAGGAAACGCGTTGCTTCCGCTTGTGCTCGCAGCCGCTCCAGAAGGTGGATACACTCCACCGACAATTTCAGACATGCATCTTCCGGAGATTGCTCCGTGGATGGCAGAGTACGGAACAGGCTTCGGCAAGCAGATGCTGATGATTATCCTCTCTGTCATTTTGATCAGCTGGTTCTTCAGCGCTGCTATCAAAAACCCGAAACTGGTCCCGGGTAAGTTCCAGTACTTGGCCGAATCTGGCTACTCCTTCATCCGCAACTCCGTCGCCAAGGAAGTCATCGGCGAACGCGAGTTCATGAAATGGGTCCCGCTGCTGTTCGCAGTCTTCTTCTTCGTGTTGCTGAACAACATCTTCGGCGCGATCCCATTCCTGCAGATGCCATCGTTCTCCCACGCCGGTGCCGCCTACGCCATCGCCGGCATCATGTACTTCATCTGGATCGGTGTTGGCCTGCAGCGCCACGGCATCCGCTACTTCAAGCTCGCCGTCGTCCCATCGGGTGTGCCGGGCTGGATCCTGCCACTGCTGGTCCCCATCGAGATCATTTCTAACTTCATGGTTCGCCCACTGACGCACTCGCTGCGTTTGATGGCGACCATGCTGGCCGGCCACATGATTGTGGCACTGGCCGGTACCGGTGCCGAACACCTCATCATGTTCCAGGAGAACCTGGCCCTGAAGGGTGTCGGTGTGCTGATCATCATCGCCTCCGTCGCGATGTACTTCCTGGAACTGCTGATCATGGTGCTGCAGGCATTCGTCTTCACCCTGCTGACCGCGATCTACATCCAGGGCGCCATCGCCGCTGCCGACCACTAAAAATAACCAATAATCTTCCCTTCCCTTATGGTGCGGAAGGGGACACCTCACAACCTGCCTAACAACACACAGGCATCTTGAAAGGAACAAAATGGAACTCCACGGTTCACTTAACATGATCGGCTACGGCCTGGCCGCTATCGGTTCTGCCATTGGTGTGGGTCTGATCTTCGCCGCTTACATCAACGGTGTTGCCCGCCAGCCAGAAGCACAGCGCATTCTGCAGCCGATCGCTCTGCTGGGCTTCGCCCTTGCTGAAGCACTGGCCATTCTGGGTCTGGTCTTCGCCTTCGTTATTGGCTCCTAACTCTCGGTCCCCTCGAGAGGTTCCGACGCTCATGACAGCTCGGGGCACACAATAACCGAGTCAAGATCGACCGTCGGACAACGACCATACACAGAAGGAATGGGTGAAAAATGATCAGGGCAGACTTGCTACTGGCCGCCGCTGAAGGCGCGCACCCACTGATCCCAAACTGGTGGGAGGTGCTCGTCACCGCCGTTGGCTTCGCCGTCTTGATGATCATCGTCGTCAAGGTGATCGTGCCTGCCTTTGAAAAGGCCTACCAGGAACGCGTAGACGCCATCGAAGGTGGTCTGGAGCGCGCCGAGAAGGCACAGGCCGAAGCGAACGCCATGATGGCCGACTACCAGCAGCAGCTTTCTGACGCCCGCGTCGAAGCCAACCGGATCCGTGAAGAGGCCCGCGCCGAAGGTGCACAGATCCTCGCGGAGATGAAGGCTAAGGCTGCTGAAGAGTCGGCTCGCATCACCGAGCACGCGAACACGCAGATTGCCGCTGAACGCCACGCCGCCATCAACTCCCTGCGCGGAGAAGTTGGCACCTTGGCAACCGAACTGGCCAGCCGAATTGTTGGTGAGGCTCTGAACGATGACGCACGCTCACAGCGTGTTGTCGACCGTTTCTTGGCTGACCTTGAAGCCGAGCAAAACTCGAGTGCAGGTGCAGCGAACTAATGGCAGCAGCATCCAGCGAATCGTTGGCACAGGCAAAACAGGAACTTCAGTCCACCATCAACGGTGCTGACCTGGCACTTGCCAAGGAACTGTTTGAAGTCCTGAGTGTCCTTGAAGAACAGGCCGCCCTGCGTCGGGCCTTGACCGATCCATCACGTGAGCCCGCACAGCGTGCCGGCCTTGTCCAGAACCTCTTTGGCGCCAAGGTTTCCGAACCTGCCATCAAGGTCCTGCAGACCCTGGCCGGTAAGCGTTGGTCGAACGAGCGTGACTTGGGCGACGGTCTAGAGCAGATCGCCACCACGGTGGTCGCCGCCGCAGCCGAGCGTAACGGGTTGACCGGGCTGAACCAGCTCGAGTCCGAACTCTTGGGCTTCAACCGCACCGTCGGCGCCTCGCACGAGGTTCAGGCGGCACTGACGGACCCACTGGCCAGCAGCCAGGCCAAGACCACCTTGGCGCAGCGCTTGTCAGCATCCGTCAGCGATGAGGCTCGCTTGTTGATCGATCAGGCCATCAGCTCCCCGCGTGGGAAGAAGCCACAGGATCTGATCGCCGACTTCGTCAAGCAGATCGCGGCCCGCCAGCAGCGGTGGATCGCAACCGTCACGGTTGCCGCTCCACTGAATGAGGCGACGCAGAACCGTCTGGCCACCGCGCTGAATGGTTACTTTGGTCGAGACCTGAAGCTCAACGTGAATGTGGATCCAGCCGTCATCGGCGGGATGAAGATTCAGGTGGGCGACGAGGTAGTGGATTCCTCGATCGAATCCCGGCTTCAAGACCTCAAACGCAAACTGGCTGGATAGCGAAGCAACAGTGGGCTCCGGCCACACCCCATCGGCCGGAACCAACCAATAAACTCACAACATTTTTTAACGACTGGTCATCGCTTACGATGATCACAACACAGGAGAGCAGGGACTGCAGATGGCCGATTTGACCATCAACGCCGATGACGTCCGCAATGCCTTGAACGAGTTCGCGGCGTCATATGAACCAGACAGCGCTTCCCGCGTTGAAGTGGGCCGTGTGATCTCGGCAGGCGATGGCATCGCCCGCGTGGAAGGCTTGCCTTCCGCCATGGCGAACGAGCTATTGCGTTTTGAAAACGGCACCATGGGCCTCGCCCAGAACCTCGACACCCGCGAAATCGGTGTCATCATCCTCGGTGATTTCACCGGTATCGAAGAAGGCCAGGAAGTACACCGCACCGGAGAAGTCCTCTCCGTACCTGTCGGTGAAGGCTACCTGGGCCGCGTGGTTGACCCACTGGGTAACCCAATTGACGAACTCGGTGACATCGAAACCGATTCCCGCCGCGCACTGGAGCTGCAGGCACCAACCGTGACCCAGCGTAAGTCGGTTCACGAGCCACTGCAGACCGGTATGAAGGCCATCGACTCGATGATCCCCATCGGCCGTGGCCAGCGTCAGCTGATCATTGGTGACCGCCAGACCGGTAAGACCGCGATCGCCGTGGACACCATTCTGAACCAGAAGGCTAACTGGGAGTCCGGTGACCCAACCAAGCAGGTGCGCTGCATCTACGTGGCTGTCGGTCAGAAGGCTTCCACCATCGCCGGTGTCCGCCAGACGCTGGAAGAGCACGGTGCACTGGAGTACACCACCATCGTGGCCTCCCCAGCATCGGACCCAGCCGGTTACAAGTACTTGGCTCCATACACCGGTTCGGCCATCGGCCAGCACTGGATGTACGGCGGCAAGCACGTACTGATCATCTTTGATGACCTCTCCAAGCAGGCTGAAGCCTACCGTGCAGTCTCCCTGTTGCTGCGCCGCCCACCAGGACGTGAAGCATACCCAGGTGACGTGTTCTACCTGCACTCGCGTCTGCTGGAGCGTTGCGCCAAGCTCTCCGACGAGATGGGCGCCGGTTCCATGACCGGTCTGCCGATCATCGAAACCAAGGCAAACGACGTTTCCGCGTACATTCCAACGAACGTCATTTCCATTACCGACGGCCAGATCTTCTTGCAGTCTGACCTGTTCAACGCTAACCAGCGTCCAGCCGTTGACGTGGGTATCTCCGTATCCCGCGTTGGTGGTGCAGCTCAGGTGAAGGCCATGAAGAAGGTCTCCGGTACCTTGAAACTGGAACTGGCTCAGTACCAGGACATGCAGGCGTTCGCCATGTTCGCCTCTGACTTGGATGCGGCCACCCGCCAGCAGCTCACCCGTGGTGCACGTCTGATGGAGCTGCTGAAGCAGCCACAGTACACCCCGTTCCCAACTGAGGATCAGGTTGTCTCCATCTGGGCCGGTACCAACGGCCACCTCGATGATGTTCCTGTCGAGGACGTTGGACGGTTCGAACGTGAACTGCTCGAGCACCTGCGCCGTTCCACCCCGATCATGACCACCATCGGTGAAACCGGTCAGCTGGCCGATGACACTGTCTCCGCCCTGGAAGAAGCCGTCACCGACTTCAAGAAGGGCTTCTTCGGGGAAGGCGATAACCGCTTCGTGGCTGTCGGTCATGAAGAGCACGATGCGCTTGAAGAAGAGCGTGTCGAACAAGAACAGATCGTCAAGCAGAAACGCTAAGTCGTTGAACAAGTCTCGTGCACGGTGAGGCACCCGCTTCACCGGACACGGACCACAACGGCTAAGAAAGGAAAAGTATGGGAGCCCAGATTCGGGTCTACCGCCAGAAGATCGCCTCGACCACGTCGATGCGCAAGATCTTCAAGGCGATGGAACTGATCGCTACATCCCGTATCGGTAAGGCGCGTGCCCGCGTGCAGGCAGCCCTACCGTACTCCAATGCGATTACCCGTGCGGTTTCTGCTGTTGCCACCCAGTCTGCCGACGTCGAACACCCACTGCTTGAAGAAGCAGAAACGCCACAGCGCGCCGCTGTTGTCATCATGGCAGCAGACCGCGGTATGGCCGGGGCCTACTCGACCTCCGTACTGAAGCGGGCGGAAGAACTCATCGAGCTGCTGCACAGCCAAGGCAAGGAAGTAGACCTGTTCGTCTACGGCCGCAAAGCTGTTGCATACCTCGACTTCCGTGACCGCCCATACGTGAAGGCGTGGACCGGTAACACCGACAATCCGAAGTTCGAAACTGCCCGCGAAATCGCAGCCGAGGTTGTAGCTGCCTTCCTGAAGGATCAGGAAGAAGCCGGCAGCGTGGACGAAATCCACTTGGTGTACACCCAATTCAAATCGATGGTCTCCCAGGAGCCAACCGTTGTCCGGTTGCTGCCACTGGAAGTCGTCGAAGAAGAGGTCACCGCGGAAGAAGACCTGCTGCCGCTGTACGAGTTCGAACCGACTCCGGAAGAAGTGCTCGATACGCTGCTTCCGAAATACATTGAATCCCGCATCTTCGCCGCCGAACTGCAGGCCGCAGCTTCCGAGCTTGCTGCCCGCCAGCGCGCGATGAAGTCCGCAGGTGACAATGCTTCCGATCTCATCAAGAAATACACCCTGCTGCGCAACAACGCACGCCAGGCTGAGATTACTCAGGAACTGACTGAGCTCATCGCCGGTGCCGACGCGCTCAGCGCATCCTAACGCTACTTAAGAAGTGAGAAATTAGATGACTGCCACCATCAATGAACAAGGCACCGCTCCGGTCGCCGGCGGCGCGGTTGGTCGCATCGCCCGGGTGATCGGTCCGGTTGTCGACGTCGAGTTCCCAGCCGACGCCATCCCAGAGATCTACAACGCGCTTTCCTGTGAAGCCACCCTGGAAGGCGTCACCCGTCACCTGACCTTCGAAGTTGCCCAGCACCTGGGTGACAACCTGGTCCGCGCTATCGCCATGGAATCCACCGACGGCCTGGTCCGCGGCACCGAGGTCAAGGACTCCGGTTCCCCGATCACCGTCCCAGTCGGCGACGGCGTCAAGGGCCACCTGTTCAACGTTCTGGGTAAGCCACTGGACGTTGAAGAGAGCGAACTGGAAGTAACCGAGCGCTGGCCAATCCACCGTCAGCCACCACACTTCGCCGACCTTGAAGGCTCCACCGAAATGCTGGAGACCGGTATCAAGGTGATCGACCTGCTGACCCCATACATCAAGGGCGGTAAGATCGGTCTGTTCGGTGGTGCCGGTGTTGGTAAGACCGTTCTGATTCAGGAAATGATCACCCGTGTTGCCCGCAACTTCGGTGGTACCTCGGTCTTCGCCGGTGTGGGTGAACGTACCCGTGAAGGTAACGACCTCTGGGTCGAAATGGACGAAGCCAACGTGCTCAAGGACACCGCACTGGTGTTCGGCCAGATGGACGAGCCACCAGGAACCCGTCTGCGCGTGGCCCTGACCGGTCTGACCATGGCGGAGTACTTCCGCGATGTGCAGAAGCAGGACGTGCTGCTGTTCATCGACAACATCTTCCGTTTCTCCCAGGCCGGTTCCGAGGTTTCGACCCTGCTAGGTCGCATGCCTTCGGCCGTGGGTTACCAGCCGAACCTGGCTGACGAAATGGGTCTGTTGCAGGAACGCATTACCTCCACCCGTGGTCACTCCATTACCTCCATGCAGGCCGTTTACGTCCCTGCGGATGACTACACTGACCCGGCCCCAGCCACCACCTTCGCCCACTTGGACGCCACCACCGAGCTGACTCGTTCGCTGGCTTCCCGTGGTCTGTACCCGGCGGTTGACCCACTGACCTCGACCTCCCGTATTCTTGACCCGCAGTACGTGGGCCAGGAGCACTACGACACCGCGATCCGCGTGAAGCAGATCCTGCAGAAGAACAAGGAACTGCAGGACATCATCGCGATCTTGGGTGTGGACGAGCTCGGTGAAGAGGACAAGATCGTGGTGGCACGTGCCCGCCGCATCGAGCAGTTCCTCTCCCAGAACACCTACACTGCTAAGCAGTTCACCGGTGTGGAAGGCTCCACCGTTCCGATCAAGGACACCGTCGAGGGCTTCAAGGCTATCTGTGACGGCGACCTCGACCATGTTGCTGAGCAGGCCTTCTTCAACGTTGGTGGCTTGGACGACGTCGAGCGCAACTGGGCCAAGATTCAGGAGCAGACCAAGTAACCATGGCAGAACTCAACGTAGAAATTGTGGCCGAAGACCACTTCGTGTGGTCTGGTGCAGCCAAGTCCGTCTCAGCACGGACCATCGAGGGCGACATCGGCGTGCTGCCGGGTCACACCCCGCTGCTGGCTGTGCTGGCCGGTGACGGTCCGTTGGTTGTAGAACCAGTCGAGGGTGCACCCATCAAAGCCACGATTGCTGGTGGGTTCTTCTCCGTCGATTCCGATCGCGTGGTGATCGTGGCCGACAACGCGCAGCTGGATAACCCGGCAGCGTAAGACAGCGTCGAAAGAGACACAAAGACGTTGTTTGATGGTTCTGTGCTGATGTACACGATCATCGCCATCATCGCGGTGATCGTGCTCATCGGTGCGGGCCGGATTGTGCTTCAATGGGTGCGCCGCATGCAATTGCGGCGCACCTTTGGCACATTCGAAGGCTTTATCTCCGCAGACACCCTGGAGCCGGACTGGCTGCCGGGGATCTTCCGCTACCAGCAGGGCAAACTCGAGGTGCTCAAACTGCACTCGATTTCCCCCATGCCGGTCTACACCTTCAAACGGGAAGACCTGGATATTCTGCGGATCAGTGAGGGCACCGAGGGCCTAGCGGCAGAGTTGCCCGAAGACTACGTCCTCGTGCAGGCAAAGTACCGGCAGGACGAATTTTTGATGGGCATGACCTTTGACGCCTACGCCGGCCTGAGCGCCTGGCTGGAAGCCCGCCAAATCATGGGATTCGGACGGTACTAGGGCTGCCTGCCGCGCGCGTCTTAGGGACGTGTTAAACACCAAACCCGAGCGAACAGATTCGCTCGGGTTCAGTTGTTTCTAAAGCTCAGACGGGTCTAAAGCTTAGACTGGGCGGACATTCGTCGCGGTCGGTCCCTTGGGGCCTTCGCCCAGCTGGTAGGTGACCTGCTGGCCTTCAGTGAGGGCCGCGAAGCCTTGGACCTCAATGTTGGAGTAGTGGACGAAGACGTCTTCGCCGCCGGCGGCAGGCTTGAGGAAGCCGTAGCCCTTTTCAGAGTTGAACCACTGAACGGTTCCGTCGAGGTCTACAGGGGAGGATACCGAGTTGTCGGTCATGTGTTGTGCTTTCGTAGCAGGAAAAAGTGTTAGAACAGCCGGGACTCGACGTCGTCGATGCCGCGCATGGCGTCATAGTCCAAGGTGACGCAGCGGATGCCGCGGTCCTCGGCCAAGACCCTGGCTTGGGGTTTGATTTGTTGGGCTGCGAACACACCGGTGACCGGGGCTAGCAGCGGATCTCGATTGAGAAGTTCCAGATAACGGGTGAGTTGTTCCACCCCGTCAATGTCCCCGCGGCGTTTCAATTCCACGGCAACGGTTGCGTTCTGTGCGTCCTTGGCGAGGATGTCTACCGGTCCAATGGCGGTCATGTACTCACGCCTGACCAGTGTGTAGCCGTCTCCCAAGGTGGTGATTTGCTCGGCCAGCAGGCGTTGCAGATCGGCCTCGACCCCGTCCTTGGTCAAGCCGGGGTCGACCCCGAGCTCGTGGTCGGAGTCGTGTTCGACCTCAAAGAGGTTGATGGTCAACCGGTCATCAGATTTTTGGTTCTGGACGGTCCAGACCTCGGTGATGCCTTCGGCTGCCTGTTCGGCATCGGGTTCGGCACTGCGTAGCTTGGCCGGTGGGCTCATCCAGTTCAGTGGCTTGTAGGAGCCACCGTCAGAATGCACCAAGACCGAGCCATCCGCCTTGACCATGAGCAGTCGCTTGGCCAGCGGCAGGGTAGCGCGGAGCCGGCCCTCGTACAGGACAGAACAAGTAGCAATCACCAAACGCACGTCCTCGAGTCTACCGGCTTTTGGCGTTGGGTTTGTGACCTGCGGTTTTGTGCTCGTGGCTTACTTGCGGCCACACTGGTGACTATGGCCAAGAAGAAACGTCGTACGCCGGCTCGGTTGTCCAAGTGGCAGAAGGCGGAGCTGAACCGTCGTGAGCGCGAACGCGATGGTGCCGAAGCACCCGCCCGCTTCGACGTGTACAACCGCACCGAGCAGGCCCCGGACGGGCTGTGGCAGATCCGGCAGATCCGTGCCGGTGCCTCCGAGAAGGAATACACCTGCCCCGGTTGTCACCGGATGATCCCGGTCGGGGTGGCCCACCTGGTGGCGTGGCGTGAAGATCACATTTTTGGTGCAGATTACGGCGCGGCTGAACGTCGGCACTGGCATTCGTCCTGCTGGTCCGGACGAACCTACCGTTACCGGTAGGCGACCAGTTCTTAGCGGGCGTCCTGGCGGGGCAGCCAGACTTCCTTGAGCAGGATCATCACACCGGCGGCCATCGGGATCGCCATCAGCGCGCCCAAGACGCCCAAGAGGGAACCACCGGCGATGACAGCAATGACTGCCACCGAACCGGGCACCGCGACGGCGCGCTGCATGATGCGTGGGGAGACGAAGTAGGCCTCCACCTGCAGGTAGACGAAGTAGATGGCCGCGAAGATCAGGGCGGTCTGCCAGCCGGCGGTGAGGGCAATGACGGTGACGAACACTCCGGCGGTGAGCGCACCGACCAGCGGGATGAAGGCTAGCAGCAGCACCACGAAGGACAGCAGCACGGAGTAGGGGACACCGGCGATGCTCATGGCGGTGAACGCCACGATCGCGTTGATCAGTGCCACGAAGGCTTGACCCATGACGTAGTTACCGACCGATGAGGTGATCTGATCGGACAGGGCCCGGACCCGTGCGCGGTTGGAGGCAGGACCGAGGCGGTATAGCCAGCTCTTCATCGTCGGCAGGGAGGAGAGGAAGTACAGGGTCAGCACGAAGATGATCAACGCGGAGAAGCCGGACTGGAAGATCGCCGTGCCGAATCCGAAGAGCCCACCGAAGACCTGGGTGACGGCCTCCGGGTTGGCGAAGAACTTGTTGACTTCTTCTTGGACGCGGTCCCGGACCTGGAACTGGCTATCCAGATCTTGGAAGAGCGGGGAGTGGATGAAGTCTTCCACCCAGCCGGGGATGTTCCTGACCAGTTGGGATGTCTGATCCACGATGGTCGGGATCAGGGTGCCGATGAAGCCGCCGAAGATGGCCAGTAGGGCGAGCACGGCAACGGCCACACCCAAGGCACGTGGTTTGCCGCGGCGTTCGAACCAGCGCACGATCGGATCTAGCCCCAAAGCGATGAACAGGGCCGCAAGGATCCAGATCAGCAGCTCTTGGGTGGAGGTGACGATGAAGAACACACCCAGCGCGATACCGACGCCGACGGTGGCCATGAACCCGGCCCACAAGGGGCGCTGCAGGATGGACTCGTCGTTTTCTTTGGCCTCGATGACCACCAGCTGGTCCTCGGGCGTCATCGGTGGCACGTCAAAACGCAGCCGGGGTTGCGGTTTGGGCAGGGTCCCGGTCACGGTGCGCACAAGTCGACGCAGCCGCCCGCGTGGGGCGGCGGGCTCGGCAGCGCCGGGGGAGGCCGGTGGCTGAGTTGCGCTCGCCGACTCCTCCTCGTCGCGGCGGTGCTGCTCGTGCGGGGGCGTGTGCTGATCCATGAAGTTCCTCGGTCGGTGCATCACTCGTTGAGCGGTTTTGCTCTAAGTCTACGGACAACGTTCAGGAATCTACGCTTTACTATCTTCTCGGGCTGTCGTGCCGAGAGCGATATTCGTCTCATCGGGCAAGCACGAACTGCCCATTTGTTATCAAATTGTTAGAATTGCCTAGATAACCCCCAACGTTAGGTGAGAAATACGTGCGAAAAATCATCTCCCCGATAGCCATGCTGCTGGGCCTGGCGCTGATCGTCTTGGGCATCGGCCAGCAGACGTGGTGGGCCCCGCCGACGGTTGTGTCTGCGTCCTCGGCTAAAGTTCACGACGCTGCCGCCTTGACCGTGATCAAGCCGAACATCGAAGGCATCAGCGAAGACGGCGTGGAACTAACCATCAAGGCTGAAGGCGACTTCAAGGTGGCCATGGGCCGCACCGTGGACGTTGAAGCCTGGGTGGGAGATGCCGCACACCAAAACGTCGTGGGCCTCACCGAGTCCGAGGATAAAACCCCGTTGATCGAGGTGGAGAAGGTCGACGGTGAAGACACCGTCCCGGATCCGACCAACTCAGATCTGTGGGTTGATGTGCAGGAAGGCTCCGGCTCGATGCTGTACCGATTCTCCAACGCCGACCAAGATGACAAGGACTGGTCCCTGTTGCTCTTTACCAACGGTAAATCTGCCGCACCAACCGAGTTCGTCACTGACTATCACGTCGAGCCGGACCGCTCCGGACCGGTCGCCGTGATCTTGGTGGGTATCGTCTTCTTGCTCTTGGGCCTGGCCATGTTGTTTGGTCCGAAGCGTCAGGGTCGCCGTCGTCGGGTTGAAGGCGCTGCCGCAATCGCCGTGACCGGCGTGCTGGCCGCCAGCCTGACCCAGGGTGCACTGCCTGCCTCGGCATCCCCATCGCCGAACACCGAGTCGCCGTCTCCGACCCAGACTCAGTCGCCGGCGGAAACCGAATCTGCTGCACCGGAGGGTGAAGAGACCGGTACCGGTGAGGAGGGGGCCGAGAATGAGGGCCCACGTGTTCAGCTGGTGAACTCCCAGGTGGAGCGGATCCTGAACGACACCGCCAAGAAGCTCGAAAGCGCTGACAAGGCGCAGAAGGTGAGCTCCGCAGTCAAGCGCCGCCTGGCCGGTCCTGCGCTGGCCCTGCGCGAAGATAACTACACCGCCCGGGCTAAGGCGAGCGATTTGGCGAAGCTGGCTCCGGTCGGCACCAACGTCCGCACCTACGCCGGCACCACCGATCCGGAATTCCCACGTCAGCTGCTGATCGTGGCAGATCAGGACAAGTCCGACATTCCGCAGCTGTTGTTCTTCGAACAGCGTTCGGCTCGCTCCAACTACCGCTTGGTCTCCGCGACGCCAATGGTGCCGGGAGCCAGCTTGGATCCGATCGACCCAACCCAGATCGGTAAGGCCACGGCCAAGCAGTCCGGTTTGGTCGCTACTCCAGAGAAGTTGTTCACCGATCTGGCGAAGAACCTCTCCGATGACAAGCAGGCCAAGAACCTGACCTCGGATCTAAAGGAAAACACCTACATTCAGCTGATCCGTCAAGACCAGAAGAAGCAGGTAGAGGACAACCCGGATGCAAAGGTGAGCTTTGCCCGCAGCTTCGAGCCTGATTCGCTGACCGGGATCACCCTCAAGGACGGTTCCGTGTTGGCCACCGGTACGCTGAAGTCCACCATGAAGTCCACCCCGGAAGATGATGGTGCCTCGCTGAAGCTGAATGACCTGACGAAGGAACTCTCCGGTGCTGAGTCCGACTCCACCGAACAGACCCTGACGGTGCAGAAGTACGAGCAGTACACCGTGCTGATTCCGGCCAAGGACGCGGAAAACAAGAAGATCCAGGTCTTGGGCGTCAGCGAAGTTACACGCGCGGCACGTCTGGGCTAGAGTCGAAAACAGGCTTAACATCACGTCTTTTCAGGAAGGCCACGCATTGACCAACGAAAACACGGAAACAAGCACGCCAGCGGGCACTCAGGGAGCGGTTGATTTATCTGCCGCTGCCAGCAGCCAAGCAACTGGCGCACCAGCGCCCGAGGCAGGCAACGCCGGCGCCAGCTGGGTGCAGGAGCTGACCGCGGAGAACTTCCAGCAAGTCGCTCAACTCTCCGGTCGCGTGCTGGTCATCATGTCCCTGACGGACTCGACCACACCGGAAGCCGCCCAGATCAACGATGTACTGGCCGAGGCTGTCAACGAGCAGCAGGGTCGAGCCCTGCTCGCGGTCGGTGACCTGGCCAAGGAACCGCAGCTGTTGCAGGTCTTCGGTGTCCCGCAGGGCCCCTTGGTGGTCGCGCTGATGAATGGTCAGCCGGTACCAATCATGGACCGACCCATGCCGCGGGAACACGTGGACCAGGTCATGGGCGAGGTGCTCAAAGCCTGCATCCAGCAGGGGATTACCGGCACCGTCCCACCGGTCAGCGGTGGCGAGCCGGCAGAAGAACTTTCTCCGGAGCATCAGCGGGCCCAAGAGGCCATTGATGCTGGCGACTATGACGCCGCGCTGGAGGCATACAAGGCCGCCTTGAACAACAAACCTGATGACGAGGTTGCCGAACAGGGCATCGCCCAAGTCTCGCTGCTAAAGCGCGTGGCCGACATGGACGCTCAGCAGGTGCGTGAACGCGCGGCTGCCGAGCAGGACGATGTGCAGGCACAGATTGCGGTAGCGGACCTAGATGTGGTCGGTGGCCACGTGGACGATGCCTTCAAACGGCTGGTGAACTACATCGCCACCCACTTCGGTGACGACCGGGAAACTGCCCGCAAGCATTTGGTGGAACTCTACGCCGTGGTCGGGGTACATGATCCACGGGTGAACGTGTCTCGGCAGAAGCTTTCCCGAGTCTTGTTCTAGAGGCTCGAACTCTAGGGGCTCGAAGCTCCCATTTTTATCACTGCCAACGGCGGGGTTGCGGATACGCGGCCCCGCCGTTGCGGTATGCCGCTCATTCTGCGGGCTGGCAGAACTTCACGCCAACTCGGCCCAGAGAATGAGGTTGGCACGAGACCACTTTGTTAGCTTGGGAGCATGACGCACCCATCTTTCCCCCACGAAGGCTCCGGACAGGAGCACCATCCACAGCCACCGGCCCAGCCGCCAGCTGGTAACCCCGCCAACGCGCCGCAATATGGTGCGCCGCAATACGGCGAGCAACAGTTCGCTCACCAGCAGGGCCAGAGACAGCGCGGTATGCAGCAGAGCGGCGGGGCTCCCGCCGAGAGCTACGTGCAGCCCGGGCTGAATCTGGGGCAGCTGAACCCGGATGCGGCGATCTCGGTGCGCGGTCTGACCCAAGACTTTGGTCAACACCGCGCCGTGGACAACCTGAACTGGGATGTGCCACGCGGTTCGTTCTACGGCCTCGTCGGACCCAACGGCGCCGGTAAGACGACAGCGTTGTCGATGCTCACCGGCCTGCTGCGTCCCACCTACGGTGGTGCGATGGTGGCCGGGGTCGACGTCTGGGCTGATCCGTTGAAGGCGAAAGCGACCATGGGCGTGCTGGCCGATGGCGTGTTCTTGTTTGATCGGCTGACGGGGGCGCAGCTGATCACCTACGCCGGATTGTTGCGGGGTCTGGACCGCCATGTGGTTGACCAGCGTTGTGAAGATTTGTTGCGGGTCATGGACCTGACCGAGGCCAAAGACAAGGTGGTTGCGGACTACTCGGCCGGTATGACCAAGAAGGTTGCCTTGGCTGCCTCCATGATTCACTCACCGCGGGTGCTGATACTGGATGAACCGTTCGAGGCGGTGGACCCGGTCTCAGCCGCGAACATTCGGGACATTCTGGCCAAGTATGTGGCCGGCGGCGGCACCGTCGTGGTCTCCTCACACGTCATGGACTTAGTCCAGCGGATGTGTGACCACGTGGCCGTCATCTCCCAGGGCAAGCTCCTGGCTGCCGGGACCGTCGATGAGGTACGCGGCGGACAGAGTCTGGAAGACCGCTTCGTCGACTTGGTCGGCGGCCGCTCCAGCGGGGAGGGCTTGGCATGGTTGGATCACTAATCCGAATGCGTTGGGCGATCCAGCTCAACGACTTACGGCGCTCGACCATGATGATGGTCAGCACCATCATCACCTGGACCGGTGCGTTATTCGCCATCGTTGGTTTCCTGATTGGCGGGTATTTCCTCGGCACGGTGCCGGACACCACCATCGAGGGGCTAGGTATCGGCCAAACTCTGGTGACAGTGCTGTTGCTCGTGCTGTGGGCGCTGCTTCCGATCTTCCTCACCGGTGTGGACATGACGCTGGACCCGGCGCGGTTCGCGATGTACCCGATCAAGCCGAGCAACTTGGCGCTCGCGATCGCCGGTTCCGCCATTGTGTCCCCGGGCGTGGTTATCACCCTGGCCCTCTTCCTGGGCATGGCCCTGATGTGGGTCACCCATAGTGTGCCGGCCGCGATCATTGGTCTGCTGATGGCCCCGGTGATCACCGTCTCCGCGTTCAGCTTGGGCAACATGCTCGCTGCGTGGGCCTCCAACTTGCTGGGTAAACGACGCAGCCGCGACATCCTCGCCCTAGTCGGCCTAGTCATCTTGATGTGTAGCGGTTTGATCATCAACACCCTGACCGGCGGTCTCATCACGATCTTTGACCAGCTCGGTGCCGTGGCCGAAGTGCTGGGCTGGACCCCCTTCGGGTTCGGGATCAGCGCTGTCATGCACGCCGCCGCCGGCCAGTGGGCGCTGACCGCCATCAAGGTCGTACTGGCCTTGGCTTGGCTGGGCCTGATCTTCGTGCTGTGGACGGCGGGCATCAAGCACGCCACTGCGAACGTGACGTCCCGCGATGCCACCAAGGGTAAGACCCACGGTCTGGGCTTCTTCAACCGGGTGCCGCAAACCCCGACCGGGGCCGTGATGGCTCGCTCCCTGACCTATTGGATGCGGGACCCACGCTACTCCGGCACACTGCTGATCCTGCCGGTGCTGCCCATCGTCATGTACTTCTCGACCATGACGATCCCGGAAGAGGCAGGTTTCAGCGGGCCGTCCTTGGCCTTCACGCTGGGGCTGATCGGCGTGGTACTCGGTGTGACTTTGATGGCCGAGCTCTCCTACGACTACACCGCGCTGTCGCTCCACGTGCTGACCGGGGTCAGCGGTAAAGCTGACCGCACCGGCCGGGCCATGGCGCTGCTGGTGGCGACCCTGCCGCCGCTGATCTTGGTCGGTCTGATCATGGCGTGGGCACTGGATGCGTGGGAGCTGCTGCCAGGCTCGCTGGGCATCGCGCTGGCTGGTGTGCTGGGCGGAACCGGTGTCTCCTCGGTGATCAACACCCTGATCATCTACCCGACTCCGAAACCGGGGGAGTCCCCGTTCCAGTCGCAGAAGGCCGGATTCGCGAAGACGTTCCTGAGCTCGATCATCTCGATGGTCTCCGGCCTGCTGGCCACCACGGTGCCGATCGTGCTGTATTTCATCCAACAAGACACCGGTAATGAACTCTTCGGTTGGCTGGGGCTGGCCGCAGGAATCATCATCGGAACGGTGGTGTTGATTGTCGGCATCACGATTGGTGGACGGATCTACGACAGGCGTCTGCCGGAGCTCTATCAGCAGGTGGCCCTGCTCTAAAAAGTGGGCACCGAACAGGTAGACTAGATGCCATGAGTTTCGATCCCCGTCTGTCCCAAGACCCGTTCTCCTCGGATGAAAGCACCGGTGGCGGCACCGCCACGGTGGTTGACGAGCAGACCCAACAGCAGGTCTCCGAACCGGGCGATCACGAACGGTTCAGCCACTACGTGCGCAAAGAAAAGATCATGGAATCCGCCCTCGGCGGTAACGCCGTGGTCGCCCTGTGCGGGAAGGTCTGGGTGCCTAGCCGGGACCCGAAGAAGTTCCCGGTCTGCCCGGAATGCAAGGAGATTTACGAATCCATGCAGCCCGGTGGCGGCGACGGCGATAAAGGTAAAGGCAAGGGGTTCGGCGGCTTCTTCGGTCGGGGCAAATAAGCGTCCGTGTCACACCAGGAACAAACCCTTTTTGACCTTGGTGCCTCCATGCCCCCGGCCTACCCGGAACGGGCGGCCTGGGGTACGGCGCCGAAGCTGCGCCAGTGGCAGCAAGAAGCGCTGGAGTTGTACTTCAAGAACAACCCCAAGGACTTCCTCGCCGTGGCGACCCCCGGCGCAGGTAAAACAACCTTCGCGCTGCGTGTGGCCGCCATGCTGGTCGAACGCAAACTCATCCGCCGCATCTGCGTGGTGGCTCCCACCGACCACCTGAAACGCCAGTGGGCCGACGCGGCCGCCCGCATCGGGCTGGCCTTGGACCCCAACTTCAAGAACTCCGACGGCAAACACGGCCGGGACTTCATCGGGGTGGCCGTCACCTACGCGCAGGTGGCCAACAAACCACTGCTGCACCGCAACCGTGCCGAGGTCGAACCGACGCTGGTGATCTTGGACGAGATCCACCACGCCGGCGACGCGCTCAGCTGGGGAGATGCGATCCGCGAAGCGTTCGAACCGGCCGCCCGGCGACTGTCCTTGACCGGTACACCCTTCCGCTCCGATACGGCGATGATCCCGTTCGTGGAGTACGCCGAGGATGCCGACGGCATCCGCCGTTCCAAGGCCGACTACTCCTACGGATACGGCCCGGCACTGCGCGACCACGTGGTGCGCCCGGTCATTTTCATGGCCTACTCCGGCCAAATGAAATGGCGGACCTCCACCGGGGAGGAGTATGCAGCCCGGCTGGGTGAAGACACCACCAAAGACATTTCCAACCAGGCGTGGCGCACCGCGCTGAACCCGGAAGGCCAATGGATCCCTTCCGTGTTGCACGCGGCCAACCAGCGCCTGACAGAAGTGCGCAAACACGTGCCCGACGCCGGCGCCTTGGTGATCGCCACCGACCACGAGGATGCCCGAGCCTATGCGGCGCAGCTGAAGGCCATCACGGGGGAAAGCCCGACCGTGGTGCTCTCCGACGACAAGACCGCATCGGACAAGATCGACACCTTCTCCGCCGGTGACTCCCGGTGGATGGTGGCGGTCCGGATGGTCTCCGAAGGGGTGGACGTGCCCCGGCTGGCCGTGGGCGTCTACGCCACGTCGACCTCGACCCCGCTGTTCTTCGCCCAAGCTGTGGGGCGCTTTGTGCGCTCGCGAAAGCGCGGCGAAACCGCCTCCATCTTCTTGCCCTCGGTGCCGCAGCTGTTGGCGCTGGCCAATGAGATGGAGATGGAACGCGACCACGCCCTGGACCGTCCCACCGACGACGTGGACGTTGATGTGATGGATCTGGAAGAGGATCTACTCAATCAGGCCAACCGGGAAGAGAAAGCCTCGGCCGATCTGGAACGCCAAGCCTTCCAAGCGCTGGAGTCCGACGCCAGCTTTGACAAGGTGCTCTTTGACGGCGGCGAGTTCGGTTTGGGCGGCGACCTCGGCTCGGAAGAAGAACTCGGTTTCTTGGGGATCCCGGGTCTGCTGGATGCCGACCAGGTTTCCGCGTTGCTGCGGCAACAGCAGGCCGAACAGCTGAAACGTCGGCCGCAAAAGTCGGCGCCAACCGGGGTGCCGGATCACCGGCAGCTGAAGGAGCTGCGCAACGAACTGGCCAAGAACGTGGCCGCGTGGTCGGCCCGCTCCGGGACCCCGCACGGGGTCATCCACAACCGGTTGCGCTCCGAGTGCGGCGGCCCAGCCGTGGCCCAGGCCAACGCCGAACAGCTCAAGGCCCGGCTGAAAAAGCTGCAGGGCTGGTTCGTCGGCCGCCGCTAGCGAAGAGAGCGAGCGAAGACCCGTTAGAGGTCTTGGCTGTCCATCAGTTGCGCGCCGGCATCGGCCATCTCGTCCAGAGCTTCGGCGCTGGCCGTCTCATCAACACCGGCGATCAAATCGGTCAACACCGTGACCTCGTAGCCGGCTTCCAGCCCGTCTAGGACGGTGGCGCGAACGCAGTGGTCGGTCGCGATGCCGGCCACATAGAGCTCGTCGATACCTTCGGCGCGCAGCCATTCGTCGAGATCCGGGGCGTTCTCGGCAATGGCGGCGGAGCCGTCGTCGGCGCCCATGTTCTCGCGCTTGCCTGATGGGACGGCATCGGGGGAGCCGAGCCGGCCTTCAAAACCGGAGTAGCCGTCGGTGTACATGCCTTTGAGGAACTCGGCGTCGATGTCCTCGGTCTCGAGGTTCTCGTGGAGTTCTGCACCGGGGGTGCGGGCGACGCAGTGGGCGGGCCAGGTCTTCACGTAGTCGGGTTCTGCACCCTCGGCGGCGAAGTGGTTGCCCGGGTCGATGTGCCAGTCCCGAGTGGTTGCGACCGCGTCAAAGTCGGTTTCGGCCAGCAGCTCGGAGATGGCTTCGGCGGTGGCGGCCCCACCTGAGACGGCGAGGGAGCCGCCCTCGCAGAAGTCGTTTTGGACGTCAACAATGATGAGTGCGCGTGACATGTCTTCCTTTGTTAGCCGCGGTTGTGAGGATCGATAAACAGGGTGGGGATGACGGGTTGTCCGGGTTGGAGTTTCTTGGCGTGCGGCGGCAATTCGGCGATGGATTCGGTGTGCCGTTGCGCTGCGGCGGTCACGGCGTCATGCCCGGTCCAGCCGTCGGCGAGCTCGCCGTCGACCACAAAGTGGTGCAGCAGGTTCCGATCGTCTCCGTCGTTGTCCACCGGCTGGCCCACCCCGAGCAGTTCGGCTTCGGCCACGCCGCGGCTGTTGCGTTGGCGTAGGGCGAACTTGCGTCCACCCACGGACTTCTTACCGCTGGCGGCCTTGGCCACGGACTGGTATTCGCCGTTGTCGTCGGCCCGGGAGACGAGTTTGTACACCATGGCGGCGGTGGGCGCGCCGGAACCGGTCACCAGCCGGGTGCCGACACCGTAGGCATCGACCGGGGCTGAGCGCAGTGAGGAGATCGCGTACTCGTCCAAGTCGCTGGTGACCATGATGCGAGTGTGGGTGTTGCCAAGATCGTCCAGCAGCTGGCGGACCCAGTGGGCCTGTTCCACCAGGTCCCCGGAGTCCAGACGGATGGCGCCGAGCTTCGGGCCGGCAACCTCCACGGCGGCGCGGACCCCGGCCTCCACATCGTAGGTGTCTACCAGCAGGGAAGTATCTTCGCCCATGGATTCGATTTGGGCAGTGAAGGCGTCCTTTTCACTGTCGTGCACGAGCGTGAAGGAGTGGGCGGCGGTGCCGACCGTCTTGAGCCCGTAGCGGTAGCCGGCTTCAAGGTTGGAGGTGGCGCTGAAGCCGCCGATGACTGAGGCGCGGGCGGCGGCGATGGCCGAGGCTTCGTGGGTGCGGCGGGAACCCATTTCGACGCAGTCACGCTGTCCGGCCGCCAGCGACATGCGGGATGCGGCCGAGGCAATGGCGGTGTCGTGGTTCAGCACCGAGAGGATGTAGGTCTCCAAGATGCAGCATTCGGCGAAGGTGCCTTCGACGATCAGCACGGGGGAGTAGGGGAAGTACACCTCGCCCTCGGCATAACCGTAGATGTTGCCGGAGAACTTGAAGTTGGCCAGATAGTCGATGGTCTCGGTGTTCACCACGTTGGTGTCGGCCAAAAAGTCCAGCTGGTCGTCATTGAACCGGAACTTTTCCAATCCGGCTAACACCCGGCCGGTACCAGCCAGCACGCCGTAGCGGCGGCCATCGGGCAGGCGGCGCGCGAACGCCTCGAAGACACTCGGGCGGTGGGCCGCCCCGGAGTGCAGGGTGGCCTGCAGCATGGTCAGCTCATAGTGATCGGTGTAGAGCGATGTCGGTTGGTTGCTGGCTGGACGCACGTGTGAATCCCATCCGTTGAGAGCAAAAGCGGTGTCTTGTGCCTAACTCTACCGGCGTGGTTGTTCAGCCAGCGAATAGTTCAACCGGTTTGGCCTAGAATGGATGCATGAGTTTTTCTGCCGCCGCTACCGTGGTGCGCCCAGACTCGAGCCCGCAGCAGGATACGAGTCCAGCCCACCAGGAGCCTTTCGTTGTGTTGGTCTGGAACGACCCGGTGAACCTGATGAGCTACGTCAGTTACATCTTCCGCAGCTACTTCGGCTTCTCCAAGGAGAAAGCTCACACCCTGATGATGCAGGTCCACACCGAGGGCAAGGCCGTGGTTGCCGCCGGTAACCAAGACAAAGTGGAGGCCGATGTTGCGGCCATGCACAACTACGGGTTGTGGGCCACCTACGAACCTTCAGGACTGGGTGCCTGAACGTCGTGGCCACTGAATTCATCTCCAGCCCGCACGGCTACCACTCCCGGATCGACGCCAACGAATCCCGGCTCCTCCAAGAACTCTGTGACGATGTGGTCACCCTCTTGGAAGAAGACGCTGACTTGCGTGCCCCTGGTGGGGACAGCGCGCATCCGATGACCGACCAGCTTTTCACGCTGACCGGGATTGACCCGGCCGAGTTCGCCGAGCTGGCCCGCAGCTTTGGGGATAGCACCGCGCAGGTGCCTGAGTTTGAGATGCACCGGCCGGCCCCCACCGACGCCGCAGTGCAGAACCTGCTACCGTCGGCCCACGCCGAGAACGGTCCAGCCGCCCAGTTCCGTGCCAAGCACGAAGAGAACCTGCGCTACCAGAAGATCGCGGATCTACGCACCGCGCAGATCTACTTTGCCAGCCGTGAACTGTACTTGGATGAAGACCAAGCGGTGCTGGTGGCCCGGGTGTTGAACCACCTGCGGCTGACCTTGGCTGCGAGACTGAAGATTAAGGACGAAGAGGACGCCGCCAAGATCCACCAGATCATGGATTCGGCGCAGGCCGTGGACCCACGGTCCTATATGGCCCTGATCTACAATTTCCTCACGTGGTGGCAGGACACCCTGACCGAGGCCCTCTTAGTGGACCTGCCGGAAGAAGAACTATGAACCGAACCCCACTGCCGCCGCATCCGGATGCACCGATCGGCGTGTTTGACTCCGGTGTGGGCGGACTGACCGTCGCCCGGGAGATCATCGACCAGCTGCCTCAGGAATCGATCCTGTACGTCGGTGACACCAAACATGGACCCTACGGTCCGCTGCCGATCTCGCAGGTGCGCGCGCACGCCCTCGGGGTGATGGACGAACTGGTCGATTCCGGGGTGAAGCTGCTGGTGATCGCGTGCAACTCGGCCTCAGCCGCCGTGCTGCGGGATGCCCGGGAACGCTACACCGCCAAATACGGCATCGAAGTGGTGGAGGTCATTCAGCCCGCGGTACGCCGTGCGGTCGCCGCCAGCCGGAACCACAACATCGGGGTCATCGGCACCTCAGCCACCATCGGCTCACGCGCCTACGAGGACACCTTTGCTGCAGCCCCGCAGCTGGAGATCACCTCGGTGGCCTGCCCGCGCTTCGTGGAGTTTGTGGAAGCCGGGATCACCTCCGGCCCGGAAGTGCTGGAAGTCGCCGAAGAGTATCTGGCCCCCCTGAAGGCGGCAGAGGTGGACACCGTGGTGCTGGGCTGCACCCACTATCCGCTACTGACCGGTATTGTTTCCTATGTCATGGGTGAGCATGTGAATTTGGTCTCCAGCGCCGCGGAGACGGCCCAAGACGTGTATCGTTCGTTGATGCGCTCGGGATTGATGCGATCCGCGCAAACTCCACCGATTCACCGCTTCTTAGCGACCGGGGATGCGAAGAGCTTTGAAGTCTTAGCCCGGCGCTTCCTCGGGCCCGAAGTCACCGGTGTTGAGCATGTTGATAAGGTATCTGCAAGATATCCGACCGGCACGATCGCACAAATCACCCCTGAAATGATCGCGGCCGCGCAAGCTAAAGTGGCGCAAACAGCAAGCGCAGAAGGGCAGCCCAACGCGTGAAACTCACAGTCATCGGGTGCACCGGTTCCTTTCCGGGGCCGGCCTCACCTGCCTCGTGCTACTTGGTGAGTGCATTTGATGGTCAACGCATGTGGCGCATCCTGCTCGACCTCGGCTCTGGGGCCATGGGCGTGCTGCAGCGCTACATGGAGCTAGAGGACATCGACGCGATCCTGCTGTCCCACTTGCACCCGGATCACTGCATGGACCTGTGCGGACTGCACGTGGCGGTCCGCTGGAAACCAGGGGGCTGGCAGGGCAAGTACATCCCCGTCTACGGACCCGATGAAACCCCCACCCGGATGGCCGAGGCCTACGGGATGGAAGAAGGCGACTCCATGCACTCGGAGTTCGATTTCCGCACCTGGAAAGAGAACCAGCAAGTGCGCATCGGCCCGTTCAATATTTCTGTTTATCCGGTGCGGCACCCGGTTCCGGAGGCCTACGCGATCCGCGTGGAAGCCGACGAGCCGGACCTGTCCGCCGAGCCCATTGACGGGCACTACCCGCGCAAACGTTCCGTGCTGGCCTATTCCGGTGACACCGATACCTGCCCGGGGTTGATTGAGGCCGCCAAGGACGCGAATCTGTTCCTGTGTGAGGCCGCCTTCGAGGAGGGCCGGGACGATGGCATTGACGGCATCCACCTCACGGGTAAACGCGCCGGCGAAATGGCCGAAGCTGCCGGGGCCGAACGGTTGCTGCTGACCCACCTGCAGGTGTGGACCGACCCCTTGAAAACCGCCCAAGACGCATCCAACGCCTACTCCGGTTTGGTGGCCGTGGCCGCCTCCGGGGTCTCCTACCAAGTTTAGTTTTTCTTTTCGCATCGTAAGGACGATCAAGACTGATGACGAGCCAAACCCAACAGGTCCGCGCCGATGGTCGGGCCACCAACGAACTACGCTCCATCTCCATCACCCGCGGCTGGGCCGGACACGCCGAAGGCTCGGCGCTGATCGAGTTCGGCAACACCCGCGTACTGTGCACCGCCTCCTTCACCGAAGGGGTGCCACGCTGGCTCAAGGGCGAAGGCCGCGGCTGGGTCACCGCCGAATACGCCATGCTGCCGAGGGCCACCAACACCCGCAACGACCGGGAATCGGTCAAGGGGAAGATCGGCGGCCGCACCCACGAGATCTCACGGCTGATTGGCCGCTCGCTGCGCTCCATCATCGACACCACCGCGCTGGGGGAAAACACCATCGTGCTGGACTGCGACGTCCTGCAAGCCGATGGCGGCACCCGCACCGCGGCCATCACCGGCGCCTACGTGGCCCTAGCTGAGTCCATCAACTGGGCCAAAGCCCAAGGCATCATCAAGGAATCTGTTAACCCGTTGAAGGACTCGGTCGCCGCGATCTCCGTGGGCATCATCGACGGGGTGCCGATGCTGGATCTGCCGTATGTGGAAGACGTTCGCGCCGAGACCGACATGAACGTGGTGGTCACCGGTTCCGGCGACTTTGTTGAGGTCCAAGGCACCGCCGAAGGGGTGCCGTTCAACCGTGACGAGCTGGACGCCATGCTGGATCTGGCGTTGGCCGGCTGCGCAGAGCTGTCCCTGATCCAGCACGAGACGCTCAACCAGCAGGCCTAGGAATCGATGCCCATGAGCAGCGAACCACGGATCATTCTCGCCACCAAAAACCAAGGCAAATTGGCCGAACTACGCCAGTTGCTGGCCGATGTCGTGCCCGCCGAACAGATCGTAGACCTCTCCGGCTTCTCCGTGCCCGACATCGTCGAGGACGGCGTGAGCTTTGCCGAGAACTCCGCGCTGAAGGCCACCATCACAGCCAAGGCCACCGGGCTGCCGGTCATTGCCGACGACTCCGGGCTGTGCGTGGATGTCCTAGGTGGGGCACCGGGGATCTTCTCTGCCCGCTGGTCCGGCACCCACGGGGCCGACCGGGAGAACTACGAACTGCTGCTTGCTCAACTCTCCGACGTCAAGGCCGAACACCGCGGCGCCGAATTCCGCTGCGTGGCGACCTTGGCCACCCCGGAGGGTGCCACCACTGCCGGCGTCGGCGTCGTCCGCGGGGCGATCACCACGGCACCTCAGGGCGACGGCGGTTTCGGCTATGACCCGGTGTTCATCCCGGATGAAGGCCAGCACCTGGCGGGAACTCCACGCAGCTTCGCCGAATACACGGCCGCGGAAAAGAATGCCATCAGCCACCGTGCCCGGGCACTGGCCGAGTTGAAAGATGCGGTGGTGGCAACCCTTTCATCATGAGTGTTCGCTTCGTCGCCATTGATTTTGAAACAGCTAACTCCTTCCGCGGCTCCGCCTGCTCCGTCGGCCTGAGCCGCGTCGAGAACGGGGTCGTCACCGAACGAGCCCACTGGCTGATGCGCCCACCGGCCGGCTATGACGTGTTCGACCCCCGCAACGTGTCCATTCACCGGATCACCGAAGCCGATGTGGCGCACGCGCCCCGATTCGCCGAGCTGTTCGGCAACATCATGAACTTCGTGGGTCACGACCCGCTGGTCGCCCACAACGCCAACTTCGATGTGGGCGTGATCCGCTCGGGCGCGGAAGTGTCCGAACTAGCGGTGCCGGCGTTCCACTACGCCTGCTCGCTGCAACTGGCCCGCCGCAACTACGAGCTGGCCTCCTACGCGCTACCGAACGCGGCGGCCGCAGCCGGCTGGGAGATTACCGATCACCACAACGCTCAAGCGGATGCGGACGCCTGCGCTGCCATCGTGGTGGATATTTGCAAGAGCGTCCAAGCCCCGGATCTGGGCACCGCCTTGGCCCGCAGTGAGATCGCGTTGAAGCTTTCACCGGAGTACGTGCCGGGAGAAACGGTGTTCTCCAAGGCGACCCGGGATGCCATGGCGACCGAGGGCATTTATGATGCGGCCCGCAACGTGGCGGCTCGCGCGCTGCCCGGCCCGCAGTGGGACCTGTGGCCGCAAGAAGGCACCAACCCCGAACCGAATCGCAACGCCGACCCGGAACACCCGCTGTTCGGCCAGCACATTGTCTTCACTGGAGGCCTGCACATCTCCCGGCAAGAGGCGAAGAACCTTGCTGCCGAATGCGGGGCTCAAACCGGCAACCGTGTCATCAACAAGACCACCATTTTGGTCATCGGTGACGGTTTTGACCCGCGGGATCTGTTGCGCGGTGAACCGACTCTGTCCACCGGGACCAAGAAGGCTCAAATGGTGCTGGAGCGTCGAGCGGCTGGCCAACAAATTGAGATTTTCTCGGAGGCTCAGTTCTTCCAGGCGCTCTCGGGCAATTGGCCGGAGGAAGGCGCGCTTAGCGCATCGTTTGCAACCACTGGCGCAGCATCTCGTTAACCACATCCGGTTGTTCCAGCTCGGCGAGCCAGCCGGCGGGAATCACCTCGATGCCCCCTGCCGTGCCCAAGATCTGCCCGGTTAGGGCACCTACCGTGTCGGTGTCTCCGGAATTGTTCACCGCGCGCAAGACCGCCTTGGTGAAATCCGCTTGCGTGGGCCGGGGTCCTGCCGTCACCGCCAAGTAGACGCTCATGGCCAGCGCATCAGCGGCGAATTGCCCGGTGCCGAATTCTTCGACCAGCGCGTCGCCCACCAGCACTTGACCGGAGTCGCGGTGCACGACGCCCAGTGAGTGTGCGTGGACCAGCTTCTGGTGGGCATGCTGCCCGGCGGGCAGCTGGCTGATGGCCGGTGCCAAGTAGCGTTCGGTGAATGCCTCGGCAACGGGAATCTCATACTCGTGGATGGCGCGGATACCGGCGGTGAGCAGCATAGGGGCCGCGACCGAATCCGGATGACCGTGCGTTAGGGCCGCACCCTTGGCCGCCATGGAAATCATGGTCTCCACCGGGACATAGGGGACCAGCCCGAAGGGGAGCGAACGCATGACCGTGCCGGAACCGGTGGCCTCCGGGTTGGCGGGTTTCTTGGGATGGCCCTGTTCGCCACTGGCCAGTCCAGCCAGGGTGGCCTTGCCCGGTCCCCGGTTGACGGCCATGCCCGGTTGCTGGTCGAGGAACTTACCCGGGATGACCGGGATGCCTTCGGGCAGCTGTCCGGTCTGGCCCTGATACCAGCGCAGGTAGGCCAGCCAGAGGCAGGCGGCGTCATCGGCGGCGACACCTTCGTTGGCCCACCCGATCAACTCGATCAAAGCGTCCATGGTGTAGAGCGTCAGCTGGGTGTCCTCGGTGAAAGGCAAGCGTCCGTCAACGCCGGTGAAGGCACTCGGGCGGACGGACCGGACGTGAGCGAATCCTTGGAGCCCGGAGGCATCGAACTCTTTTTGAATGGTGGCCAGTGTGTCTTTTTCGACAACGGCACCGAGGGCATCGGCGAGGGCACCGGCGCTGATGGCGCCGCGAACGCGATCTGCATACTCCATGGCATTCATTGTAGGTGCTCGGCGGTACGGTAGAAGGTATGCGTATGCTTCACACCGCCGACTGGCATCTGGGTCGGAGTTTTCACAAGGTCGGGATTGATGACGTGCAGCGGGCCGGGCTGCAAGAAATCCTAGATCTGATCGAACGAAAGAACGTGGATGTGCTGGTGGTCTCCGGGGACATCTTTGACCGGGCGATCCCCTCAGCGGCAGCGGTGGCGAACTACAACTGGATGATCGGGGAGCTGGTGGCCCGGGGTGTTCCGGCGATCATGTCTTCCGGTAACCACGATTCGGCCGAGCGCCTGGGGGTGGCCCGAGCCGCGACAGCATTGGGCGGCATCCACCTGTACACGGCACCGGATCAGGTTACGGAGCCGGTCCGGTTCGACATGGCGGGAACTGATGCCCCGCTCTACATCTACGCCGTGCCGTATTTGGACCCGCGGGCCTACGCGACCCTGCTGGGTACGGAGATGTCGCACCAAGCGCTGTTGGAAAAGGTCTCGGCCGATATCGCCGAAGACCTGGCGCAGCGGCGACAGCATGAACCCGGTGCCCAAGCGGTCTGCTTGGCGCATGTCTTTGCGCAAGGGGCCGTGACGACCGAAAGTGAGCGCAGCATCGCGGTCGGCGGCATCGAATCGGTCAGCGCCGACGTGTTCGCCCCCTTCATTTACACGGCGTTGGGGCACCTGCACCGCCCGCAGATCGTCGCGGGGGAACAACACATCCGGTACAGCGGCTCGCTCACCAAGTTCTCCTTCTCCGAGGTCCACAACAACAACCAAGTGGTGCTGGTCGATTTCCACGCAACCGAAAACGGCAGTGTGGCAGTGGAGAAGATCTGGACCGAGCCGCTGAGCGCACAGCTTCCCCTTGCGGTCCTGTCGGGCAGCTTCTCCGAACTCACGGAGCAGACACTCGTGGACCAGTACGCTGAGCACTTCGTTCAATTGACCTTGGTCGACGATGATCCGCCAACCGACGCCTACCGGCAATTGACGGGACTGTACCGGAACGTGCTGGACTTCCGTCGCCAGCGGCTCACTCCACGGGAAGCAGTTAACCGGACCTATCAGGACCAGCTGGCCGAGGTGACCACGGATGAAGAGATCTGTCAGATCTTCTACACGCACGTGACCGGTCGCGACTACGACGAACAGACCCGGGCCAGCTTCAACGACGCGCTCGAGACGGTGCGCGCACAGCTGCAAAACCACTAAGGAAGGACCGAGACACCCTATGCGGATTCACCGCCTGAAATTCTGTTCCATCGGTCCCTACCTCACACCCCAAGACCTAGACTTCGACGAGCTCAGCGCCGCCGGCGTGTTCCTCTTCTCCGGTCCGACCGGCTCCGGGAAATCCACCATCCTAGACGCCATTTGCCTAGCTCTGTACAACCAACCTGTGAAAAAGCGAGGCGACTCGGCAGAAGCCGTCGTCTCCAACAACACTGACCTCAACGCGTTGCCGCCGGAAGTAGAACTGGTCTTCAGCGTGGGGGAGAAGACGTACCACATTCATCGCAGGCTCACCCACAGCGCATACAGCACCCGGGGTAAGCGGCGGCTCGTCAAACGCAACGGCACCGTGAACCTCAGCCGTGTTGACGGTGACACCCTGATCCCATTGGCGAACCGTCAGGATGAGGTCGGGGCCCAGATCCTAGACATCGTGCACCTGAGCCGAGAGCAGTTCACCAAGGTCATGATGCTGCCCCAGGGCGAGTTCGCCGAATTTTTGACCGCCCGCAGCGAGCAACGCCGACCCATCTTGGAGCGGCTCTTCGCCACCGGCCGCTTCCAGCAAGTCACCGATCTGCTGAAGGAACGCGCCGCTGAGGCACGCAAACAGGTCCAAGCGCAGCTTGAAGCGCAAGAGCGTCGCCAAGAACAAGTCTTGGCACACGCCGGCGAAGTCTTGGACTGGAATCAGCCGGAAGTGCCGCTGTCCTTCGATGAAGCCGTGGGCCAGATCCAGGACCTGTGCACGCGGGAACAAGAGACCGTCAACGCAACGATCGCCACGCTCTCCGAAACCGCCCAGGAACTTTCTGAGCGGCAGAACGCGATCAAACGTGACCAAGAAGCGTGGCGTCTGTACCAGAACTATCGGCAGCGCACCGAAGTTCACCAGGCGGGCCAGCAGGAGTATGCAAGCGCGCGCTCGCGACTGCAGGAGCATCGATCCGCCATGGACATCTGGTCAGAGGTGCAACAACGCGAGAACGCAGGCAAAGACCTAGCCGTTGCGCAGCAAAACTCTGACCAGGCCAGAAGTGTCGCAACCGAGCTTTTTGATGAGCCTGCATGGTTGGATGACGACGAGCAAACCCAAGTGCAACGCGAGCGGTTAGAACGCGACAAAGAATCTGTGGCTCAAGCGGTCTCGGCGCGCACCCAAGCCGACGCGATAACGGAACAGCAAGCCACGCTCCAGAAGAACCTTGCTGCCACGAACGAACGACTCGCCAGCAGTGAAGCGCGCGCCACGGAGCTGACGACCGAGCTGGAGAACCTAGAAAAGAGCCTCGAACAGCTCACGGACCAGACTCAGCTGCTGCAACAACTCGCTGACACCGAACACACGCTGCGGCAACTCACGCCCCTACGGACGTCGTTGGTGGCACTGCTCGCCGAACAAGATGAACGCCACCAAGCGATGATCGGTGAGCAGAAAGAGTTCTTGGAGGCTCGGGACAAGCACAGCGGGCTGCTGAGACTTCGTTTCGCACAAGCACGGTTGCTGCTCGCCCAGGAGCTTGTGCCCGATGAGCCCTGCGCGGTCTGTGGCAGCACGGAGCATCCAAACCCGGCTGCCGTGAGCGCCGAGGACGCCGATACTGCGTTAGTCACCATCGAGCAACTCGAATCTGCGCAACATGCCGAGCAGCGCGCCGAAGCAGAGCTAGCACGGGCCACCACGGCGTTGCACGAGGCCGAACGACAGAGCTTGCAAGCCGCTCATGACTTCCGCCACCGACTGCAACAAACCACCGCCGATACCTCTGGTACAGCAACAATCGATCTCACCCAGCTGCAGAAAACCGAAGACCTTGTTGGTGACGACGTCCAAGAGTACATCGAGCAGCGGATCGACGATGTGGCGGAGCAACATCAGGCAGCGCAGCAACGCCAGAATGAGCGCATCGCAGCGCTCGCACGCTGCGAACAGCTTACGGTTGAACGGCAGCAGCTCACGGAACAACAGGCCGCGCTGCGCCAGGAACGGGAAGCACAACTTGCCACCAGCGCTGCCTTAGCTGAACAACTAGAATCATGCGTACACATCACAGCCCCGTGGGAAAACGCGTACGGCTCCGTCCAAGAGGCCAGAGGAACAATCCACCGGCAAGCCGAAGTGATCGCCGACGTGCAGACCGCGGCGACGGCCTTGCAAGCAGCAAAGACCTCCGCGGAGCAGGCTGAAGACGCGCTCGCGGACCGGCTAGCAGAGTCAGACTTTGCGGATGTGGAAGCCGTACGGGCCGCTCGACTCAGCGGGGAAGACCTGACCGCGATTGAGCAGCGAGTAAGAAGCCACGAACAAGAAGCGGCACAACTTGAAGAGCTCGCCAAACAGGAGCTCTGCCAGCACGGGGCGAGCCTGGCAGCTGACGAGGCAGCAGGCGAAGAAGCTGAGTCCGGCACGGGTCAGGACCGCCAAGCACAATGGGCTGAAGAACATACACGCCTGCAGCAGGAACTGGCCCAGACACAAGAACAGATGCGCACCCAGCAAGAGCGAGTCGGAGAACTCAACGGGTTCGCCCGCCAGCTGGCCCAGAGCGTCCAAGACCTGCACCTGCTCAGCTCCGAGCACGAAGAAGCCTTGGCAGCCGTGGTGCATGCCGAACACGTGGCTGCGGTCGCCGATGGTACCGACAACGAGCGCAGGATCTCGCTGCCGATCTACGTACTGGCGGCCAAGCTCGAAAAAGTCGCGATCGAGGCCAGCCGACACTTGTTGACCATGACCGACGGCCGCTACGAGATCCGGTACGACGATGAACGCCGCGGAACCGCCAAGGCCGGGCTCGGGCTGCAAATACTTGACACCTGGAGCGGCCAGGAGAGAGAAACCCAAACCCTCTCCGGTGGCGAGTCATTCATGGCTTCGCTGGCGCTGGCCCTGGGCCTGGCGGATGTGGTGCAACAAGAATCCGGTGGCGTCTCGATGGAAACCCTGTTCATCGACGAGGGCTTCGGGTCACTGGATTCGGCGACACTGGAAGAAGTGATGAAAACGATCCGCAGTCTTTTCGACTATGGTCGAGTAGTTGGGTTGGTCTCTCATGTGGAGGACATGAAGAATGACATTCCAACCCAGATTCGTATTGACGCATCGACTCACGGGTCGAGTGCGACCATCGTGACAGGATAGAAGTGTCGTCAGAGACTGAACTGAATATTTTTCAGCGGTTTGCGCGCCTCCACACGCTCACCAGCGGCTGGTACCTCTGGCTCAGTGGACTGGCCCGCTTACCGATCTCCATGATCAACATCGGGACCCTGACCCTGGTCAGTAGCGTCACCGGTTCCTTCATCTTCGGCGGCATCGCCACCGCGGCAGCCGGTCTCGGAAACGCTATCGGCGGTCCGATCGTCGGTTCGATCGCCGACCGAACTGGTCAGCGGCGGGTCATGAATGTCACGGTGATCCTCAACTTGGTCGCCTTGCTGGGGATGCTGCTGGCCGCCTTCAACTACCCGGAATATTCCGCCTGGTGGATGATCGCGGCTGCCGGACTGGCGGGTCTGAGTACACCCCAGGTGGCGCCGCTCGGCCGTGCCCGCTGGATGGCGGTGGCGGAACTGCAGAACCCCGGTAAGCCTGTCCATCAACGTCGGGACTTGGACACCGCGCTGTCCTTTGAGTCCACGCTGGATGAGCTGGGCTTCGCGCTCGGGCCGGCATTCGTGGGACTGGTCGCCGGTATCTTTAACCCGGCGCTGGCCATTGTCTTCGCGGCCCTCTTCGTGCTGTTCTTCGCCAGTGCCTTCGCCAACCATCCGATTGCTGGCGTAGTGCACAAGTATCAACAGAGTGCACTGGCCGAGCAGCGCAAGAAGCTCCAAGAAAAGCGGGCAGACGAGGCTGTCACCCCGGATCGGTGGTGGACCCAGATCATCTTCCCCGTCGCCGGCATGGTCGGGCAGGGCACGTTCTTTGGTGCAACCGGCGTTGCCGTGCTCGCCTACACCAAGACTCAAGGGCTGGGGGACAGCGGTGGCCTGCTTTACGGTGCCATGGGTCTGGTCAGCGGCTTCACGGCGTTATCGGTGGCGAGCTGGCCGGTGAACTTTACCAACCGTGCGCGTTGGCTCGTCTCAGCCGTGGCCCTGTCAATCCTGACGTGGATCCTCTCCTTCCAAGCCATCTCCCCGCTGTGGGTTGTGGTGCTGTTGCTTCTGCTGCTGGGGCTGCCGGTCGGACCAACCATGGTCACGACCTTTTCGACGGTGAGCGAATACACCCCGCCAACCCGGTTGGCCACGGCCATGACTGTCACCCAGGCCGGGATCGTACTGGGCATCAGCGTGGGCAACGCGGTCGGAGGCCTGCTGGTCCAAGCTGATGGGGCCCGCGGCGGCTTCCTCTTAGCAGCGATCGCCGGCACCCTCATCGTGGTGGCGGCCACCGCGAACTTCTTACAGAAGCGCATCTACCATCACGGCCAGATCAGACGCTGACCCCCAGCTCACGCTCGATTCGCTTGGCCGCTTCTTGGACCCGCGGTCCGAGCAGCTTCTGGACATCATCGTCGGTGAACATCGAGTCCAAGAACACCAGCCCAACGCTGGCCGGATACATATACCCATCTAAGGCGTGCAGGTGAATCGGAGCCGCGACCGAACACACGCCCTCGATGACCTCGTTGCGGCTGACTGCAAACCCCTGATCGGCCGCCTCCCATGCCTCCGGGCGATACGGGTCTTCTTGGTTCATAGCATTCCACTGCTGCTCGGTGATCGCCGACTGAATCGCCAACCCCGGCGCACCCGTGGCAAAACCATGTCTGGTCCCGGAATGTTGAACCAAAGCTGCCGGGGTATCCCGCGGTTCCACCGTGGCCAACGTGATGCAGGAAGCGTGATCCCAGACCACCAGCAGGGCCATGGTGCCGAACTGGTTGGCCAACGCTGACATTTCCGGAACGGCCACCGTCTGTAGATCGTGTTGCACACCGCGGGCCAGTGCCACTAAGCCGATACCCAATTCGTAGAGTCCGTCGTGACCGCGGGAGACCAGCTGGTGGTCTTCGAGTGTCCGCAGCAAGCGGTAGGTGATTGAGCGGTGAAAGCCGGAGGCGGTCGCGAGCTCGTTGATGCTCAACCGCGCGGAGGCATTCGAGAGAATCTCAAGTAATTGCAGGCCGCGCGAGAGCGTCTGTGAATGCTCCGAGGTGTAGAGCGGGCCGAGGTCTTCGAAATGAGTTGAGGGTGTCATCGGCAGCGGCTCCTAGAAGAAAAATGTGCATAGAAAACTCTTGTGAACCCCGCCACGATCAAATAGAGTTGGATCAACGTTCGATAAGAGAATCTACTGTTCTAATATAGAACAAACTGTGACGCTCGTGAACCCTTGGTTGGGAAATCGAGCTAGATATTTTATCGACACCATAAGGAAATACTTCTCTCGCGGCTTGTGAAAGCTCTCGGGTTGGATCCAAGCTATGGCGTCGTTATTCAAACGGTGACGGGTGGATCTATTCCGCGCGGGATAAGGGCACAATGGCTGTTCGCTTCAAGTTGCGCTGAAGTGATGGCTCGCTGGAAGAGCTCGATCTAGTCGATCAAGGCTGGGTCGAGTTTTTCTTGCTCTAAAGTGCATTGTTGAAGAACTTCATGATTCCTCGACTGACGCTTAGTGTCGCTGAGACGCGAACCGCAGAATCGCCGGGGTTAGTGACGTTTTTTCTCTGGCGCTTGGAAAATGATGATGAATTTTGTGGTCACAGTCAAAAAAGTGTTGTAAGCTGAATCACGAACACTAACTGAACGGACGGTCAGTAAGGGGATTGGCCTTCAGTTGGTTCAACTTTTTTTAAAAGACTTCTCACGAGCACCGGCTCTGAGGGGATAGGGTCTTAGACCCTAAAAAATTGGGAGACAAAATGACAACGACTGTGCATGCGATGCCAGACGCACAGCGGCGAAAGGAAGAGCGCCGCGTTCTCGCCGGTACCATGATCGGTACAACGATCGAATGGTACGACTTCTTCATCTACGCCCAGGCCGCTGGTCTGGTCTTGGGCCCACTGTTCTTCGCACCAGTGGCCGAAGCAAACCCGGGCATGGAACTGGTGATTTCCTTCGCCACCATCGGTGTGAGCTTCTTGTTCCGCCCGTTGGGCGCCATCATCGTAGGCCGCCTTGGTGACAAGGTCGGACGTAAACGAATGCTGGTGTGGACCCTGATCTTGATGGGTGTGGCAACCGCACTCATCGGTCTGCTGCCAACCTACGAGCAGGCTGGCGTGATCGCCGTAATCCTGTTGGTTCTGCTGCGTATTGCGCAGGGCTTCTCCGCTGGTGGTGAATGGGGTGGCGCCGTGCTGATGAGCGTCGAGCACGCTCCAGATCACAAGCGCGGTCACTTCGGTGCTTTCCCGCAGATCGGTGTTCCTGCCGGTATGATCTTGGCTTCGGCCGTCCTGTGGTTCGTCCGTACCAGCATGAGCCAGGAAGACTTCATGGACTACGGCTGGCGTATTCCGTTCCTGCTGTCCATCGTGTTGATCGTCGTTGGTATCTTCATCCGCCGTGCGACTGAAGAGTCCCCGGTCTTCGTTGAGATGCAGGAGCGCGCCAAGGAAGCTTCCGCTCCACTGGGCCAGCTGTTCCGCAACCACTGGCGCGACATCATCAAGGCTGCTCTGACCTTCTCCGGCAACAACGCCGCCGGCTACCTGGTGATTGCCTTCTTCTCCTCCTACGCCGTCAACAGCTTGAGCATGGACCCAGCCGGTGTCGTGCTCTCGCTGACGATCGCCGCGTTCGGTTGGTTGCTCTTCACCATGATCGGTGGCTCCTTCTCCGACAAGATCGGCCGCGTGCGGATGCACCAGATTGGTTACATCCTGTTGGCCGCCGCCATCATCCCGGTCTTCCTGCTGATTGACCACGCAGGTGCTATCGGTTCCATCCTGCTGTTCGGTGCAGCACTGTGGATCATGATGCCAGGTCAGGGTCTGTGCTACGGCCCAACCTCCGCTATGTACGCCGAGATGTTCCCAGCGAATATCCGCTACTCCGGTGTTGCGATCTCCTACGCTATCGGCTCCATCGTCGGCGGTGCTTTCGCCCCGATGATCGCCCAGGCGCTGTTGAACGCTACCAAGACGACCATGTCGATCGGTATCTACATCATCGTCATCTCACTCGTTTCCTTCATCGCGGTCTCCCTGATCAAGGAAACTAAGAACAACGACCTAGGTGTCTAACACTTAGTTACGTGTTCTGAAACGGACAAGCCCCAGCATTTCGATGCTGGGGCTTGTTTGTGCCCAAAAACTTGACGCTATTACGGGCAACGAAAAGCCCCACATCTGCCACCGACATTTTTCAGTTCCACCATGTGCCGATAGCAGATGTGGGGCTGTGCCCATGGGGAGATCAAGGGGCTTTTATTCGGCGTCCCATATCACCGGCAAGGAAAGCATGCCGCGGAACACCCAGCCGCCAGCAGTGGCGGGCCGTTCAGGATCCAACCGCAGGTTCTTAAAGCGGCGGAAAACTTCAGGGAAAGCAAGATCGGCCAGCTGGGAGCGAGCTACCCAGACGCCGGCGCAGGCGTGCACGCCCGTGCCGAAAGCTAGGTGTTGGCGTTTGGGGCCGATCTGGAATTCTTCCGGGTTCTCAAAGTGGGCCGGGTCCCGGTTTGCGGCACCCACGCACAACCCGAGCTTGGCCTTGGCAGGCAGGGTTACCCCGCCGATCTCGACTTCGCGGGTGGTCTGGCGGGAGTACATCCCGATCGGGGCGACCCAGCGGACCGATTCGTCGAAGGCGTCGCGCCAGTCGTATTCGCCGGAGGCGACCTTGGCGTATTCGTGCGGTCGTTCCAGTAGCGCCCACACGGTGGTGCCGAAGGCATCGCGTGGCTCGTTGTAGCCGCCACCGATGCTCATTTTCAGGTTCGCCCGGATGGACTCGATCGGCATCCCGTACTGCAGCAGCCCGGAGAGCAGCGAGTGGTTCGGCTCCTCGGTGAGCTTGGGGATGAGTTCCTCGATAGCGGCGTCGACCTCGTCGTAGGCCTTCTTGCCGCGGGCCCAAACTTCCGGGTCGTCGGCGTAGTTGCCGGTGGCATCGATCATGTCTTGGCTCCACCGGGCCAGGTCTTGCCAGCTGGCGTTTTCAAAGCCAAGCACGTCGACAAGGTTCTGGGCGGCATACGGTGAGCCGAAGTCTTTGTGGATGTCGCCGCGGAAAGAGTCCCCTTCGCGGACTGCCTTGGCCTCGAACTCGGAGAGGAAGTGCTCGAGGTTCTTCTCGAAAATGGCGGCCCAATGCTTCTTGACGCCGCGTGGACCGAGGGCAGGGGTGAACGGTTTGCGTTCGTACGCGTGCTCCGGGTCATCCTTGCGCAGCATGGAGTGGCCCATGGCCTTTTTCTGCAGTGATTGCTCTTCGTTCGCGGTAAAGGTGTCCGCGTCGTGGTCAATCCGGTCGATCTCGTCGAAGCCAATGACTAGGTACCGGTTGACGGCCGGAACCCAGTGGATGGGGCCTTGCTCGCGCATCCGCTGGAAAATCGGGTACGGGTTTCGGTAGAGATCTTCAATGGTTACCCAGTCGGCGACGGGAGGGGCCGGAGCTGGGGCAGTGGTCGATGAGGTCATGGTGGTTGTTGGTCCGGTCGGGGGTAAGGGGTACGTGCTCGGAGGGGATTGGGAGAACCCCTCCTGTGATGATTGTCTCAAGAACATCTAGTCAAATAAAAGCGTATATATTTGAATAACATTTACGGTTTTAGTTCACTTTGGGGGGCGGGGATGTTCACCTTCACGTTGCGCCAGATCGAGATCTTCGTAACGGTCGCTCAGGCGGGCACTTTTGCGGCTGCCGCGCAGCGACTGCACATGTCCGTCTCAGCCCTCACGGCGGCCACCACCGAGCTGGAAAAAGCGGTGGGGGAAGAGCTGCTGATCCGGCGCAAAGCCCGGGGCGTGGAGCTGACTGCGGCCGGACGGAGGTTTCTGCCGCACGCCCAAGATTTGCTCAGCCAGGCGGAGATCCTCTCCGGGGCCGGAGACGAGGAGCCGATCTCCGGGCAATTGGTCTTAGGCTGTTACACCCCGATTGCTTCGGCGCTGATCCCGGAGGTCATCACCCGGTTGACACAGCAGTACCCGCAGCTGTCGGTAAACTTCACGGCGACCGACCAGCACCGGTTGGTGGACATGTTGGTCTCCGGTGAGGCGGACATCGCCTTGATGTATCAGCAGTTCTGGCCGATCGAGTTGACGAGCCGTCCGGTCTCAGCTCGCCGCCCCTATGTGTTGGTGCCTGCAGACCATCCGTGGGCGGCGCGTGGGACTGTCACAGTGCAGGAGCTGTCGGGGGAGAACCTGATCATGATGGACGTGCACCCCTCACGTGTGCACACCTTGGCCCTGTTCGAAGGGATGAACCTGCCTCCGAAGATCCGTTGGGTCAGCCAAGACTTCGAGTTGACTCGCGCACTGGTGGGCCGGGGCATGGGCGTTGCGGTGTTGCTGCAGCGGCACGCCTCGGACACGACCATGGATGGGCACAATGTGGCGCGGGTGGAAGTCACTCCGGCTCCGGCGCCGGTGGCGGTCCATGCGGTGTGGCGTAAACGTAACCGGTTGCCGCATCAATTGCAGGCCCTGATCGATGTCATGAAAGATGCCCAAGGGCTCGGGACTTAAGATTTTGGTGTTAAAGCCAGTTGGGCCGCACCCCCAAAAAAGAGGGGATGCGGCCCAACTGTGTTCAGCACGCCAACACGGGCGTGCACGAAGTTAACTCATCTGTGTTAACTTTGTGCAGCTGGCAACCTCGCTAGCGCTACGAGGTTGGTGCTGGTTGCGGTCTTACAGGGAGTTACCCAGTTTGAAGCCCTTGGAGGCTTCGCCCTTGTAGCTGCCTTCGTCGTCGCCTTCGCGAGTGTAGGAGAAGCCGTCGGCGCCGATGGTGACGTCCATTTCCGACTTGTCTTCGCGCTTGACCAGTTCCTTGACGTTGCCGTCCAGGTCCAGCACGCGGGAGGCGTTGGTGTACCAGGATGGGACAACCGGGTTGCCCCACCAGTCGCGGCGCTGGTTGTCGTGCACGTCCCAGGTGACGGTCGGGTTATCCGGGTCACCGGTGTAGTAGTCCTGGGTGTAGATCTCGATGCGGTGTCCGTCCGGATCCAGGATGTACAGGTAGAACGCGTTGGAGACGCCGTGGCGGCCTGGGCCGCGTTCGATGCGGTCGGAGATGCGCAGGGCACCCATCTTGTCGCAGATGTACAGGATGTTGTGCTTCTCGTGCGTGGCGAACGCGATGTGGTGCATGCGTGGGCCGTCGCCACCGGTCAGCGCGGTGTCGTGCACGGTCGGTTTGCGGGCAACCCAGGCGGCGTAGGTGACGTCGTCGGAGTCTTTGATGTCTTCGGTGACGCGGAAGCCGAGGTCTTCGAAGTACTTGCGGCCGCGTGGCACATCCGGGGTGACCTGGTTGAAGTGATCTAGGCGGACTAGGGCGCCGGCGCCGTAGAGCTCGTAGTTCCAGGCCAGGCGGTCGACGTGTTCGACTTCGTAGAAGAACTCGTATGGGAAGCCCAGTGGGTCTTCCACGCGCAGGGAGTCACCGATGCCGCGGACGAAGCCGTCTTTGTTGCGTTCGGTGCGGCAACCCAGTTCCTTGTAGTAGGCCTCGGCCCGGTCCACGTCCTCGGGGGAGCGGACGCGGTAGGAGAAGGCGGCCACGGCGGCCTCTGGGCCCTTGCGCAGCACCAGGTTGTGGTGGATGAACTCTTCCAGGGTGCGCAGGTAGATGGCGTTTTCGTCTTCGTAGGTGACGACCAAGCCCAGCACGTCCACGTAGAATTCGCGGGACTTCGCCAGGTCGGTGACCACGATTTCCATGTACGCGCAGCGCAGGATGTCCGGGGCTGGTACCGATGGTTTCGGGATGGGGTTCACGGTCTGTGGGTTAGTCATGATTGATCCTCGTTGTGTGTTGCGAAGGGCTTAGCAGCCGGCGGTTGGGTCGCCGAAGGTTGGGGTGTGGATGTCACCGATGGTGATGTGGACGGCCTGCTGATCGGTGTAGAAGTCGATCGAGCGGTAGCCACCCTCGTGACCCAGGCCGGAGGCCTTGACGCCACCGAATGGGGAGCGCAGGTCACGGACGTTGTGGGAGTTCAGCCAGACCATGCCGGCTTCGATGTTCTGCGCGAAGTTGTGGGCGCGCTTCAGATCGTTGGTCCACACGTAGGCGGCCAGACCGTAGCGGGTGTTGTTGGCCAGTTCTAGGGCTTCTTCGTCGGTGTCGAATGGGGTGATCGCTACGACTGGGCCGAAGATTTCTTCCTGGAAGATGCGGGCATCTGGAGCCACGTCGGCGAAGACGGTTGGGGCCACGTAGGAGCCGTTTTCCTGACCTTCTGGCAGGTTCTCTGGGCGGCCACCGCCGGCCAGCAGCTTGCCTTCGGACTTGCCGATTTCCACGTAGGACATGACCTTCTCGTAGTGCTCTGGGTGCACCAGGGCGCCGACCTGGGTTTCTGGGTCGTGCGGGTCGCCGACCTTGATGGTCTTGGCGCGGGCCGCGTAGACCTCGCAGAAGCGGTCGTAGATGCCGCGCTGGACCAGGATGCGGGAGCCGGCGGTGCAGCGTTCACCGTTGAGGGAGAACACACCGAACAGGGTGGAGTCGATGGCAGCGTCGAAGTCGGCGTCGTCGAAGACGATGGCCGGGGACTTGCCACCCAGCTCCATGGACATGCCCTTGAGGTTCTCGGCGCAGTTACCGAAGATGATCTGGCCGGTCTTGGATTCACCGGTGAAGGAGATCAGGGGCACATCTGGGTGCTTGACCAGGGAGTCACCGGCGGACTCGCCGTAGCCGTTGACCATGTTGAACACGCCGGTAGGCAGTCCGGCTTCTTCGAAGATGCCAGCCCACAGGGAGGCCGAGAGCGGGGTGAACTCGGCTGGCTTGAGCACCACGGTACAACCGGAGGCGATGGCTGGGGCCAGCTTCCAAGATTCGAGCATGAACGGGGTGTTCCACGGGGTGATCAGACCGGCAACGCCGATGGGCTTGCGGTTGACGTAGTTCATCTGCACGCCCGGGACCTTGAAGGCGTTGTCGTGCTGGGCGACGATCAGGTCGGCGAAGAAGCGGAAGTTCTCCGCGGCACGCTGGGCCTGGCCGCGGGCCTGGGTGATCGGCAGACCGGTGTCGAAGGTCTCCATTTCGGCCAAGCGGTCTTCACGTTCGACGACCAGTTCGGCGATCTTGTAGAGCACTTGGGCGCGCTCGCGTGGCTTCATCTTGGGCCATGGGCCGTTGTCGAAGGCTTCCTTGGCGGCGGCGACGGCGGCGTCAATGTCGGCCTTCTGGCCGGAGGCTGCGGTGCAGTAGGTTTCGTTGGTCACCGGGTCGAGAACATCGAAGGTCTCGCCGCCGATGGAGTCAACGAATTCCCCACCGATGTAGTGCTGCAGGTGGGATGGCAGATCGTTCGGGACGAAATGTTTGGTTGACATGTTTGTCCTTTCCAAAGGGGTTGAAATCTTGTGTTGTGGTCGTACAGAAGGATGGTGGTTACTTGTGACCGGACCGGTGGGCCAGGTAGGCCTCGAGGGTGCGGTAGCGGTGGGCGCGTGCGGCTTCCTCCACGGTGGCGAAGTCGGCCCCGGATTCAATCAAGGCCAGAATCGCTTCATGTTCATCCACTGATTCGGCGGCCCGGCCCGGCACGTAGGCGAAGGTCGAGGAGCGTAAGGCCCCTAGCCGGGCCCACCCGCGCTGGACCAGGTCCAGGATGTGCGGGTTGGGGCAGTAGGTGAACAGCACCGAGTGGAAATCTCTATTGAGTTGGGTGAACTGGACCGGGTCGAAGTGGGTGAGGCATTCGCGCATCTGCTCGTTGATCGCCCGAGCTTTGGCGATGTCCTCTGCCGGCACCAGCGGCGCGCAGAGCGCGGTCGCGTAGCCTTCGACCAAGGCCAAGGTTTCCATGGTGTATTGGTACACGGTGGGGTCGATGCCGACGACCGTTGCACCCACGTTCCGTTCGTAGGCGACCAGCTCTTCTGATTGCAGGCGGCGGATCGCTTCTCGAACGGGGACCACGGACATGTCCAGTTCAGCGGCGATGCTGGAGAGGACCAGCCGGTAGCCGGGGCCGTAGTCGCCGGAGGAGATGCGCTCCAAGATGGCGTCGTAGGCCCGATCTGATTTGCTGGACATGCGTGGTTGTACCATGGCTGTGTTCACTTACGGCTGGGGGTCGACCCGTGGGTTTTCTTGGGCCCACTGGCGGTACTTCTCGCGCCAGGCGGCGTTCATCGGGTAGAGCCCGTCGACGGACTCGCCGGTGCCGACCATGGCGAAGATGAACTCTTCTTCGTGCTCCTGCTGCAGGCATTCCTCGGCCAGTTCCTCGGCGATTGCCGGTGGGATGACTAGGGCGCCGTCCTCGTCGGCGACGATGATGTCACCTGGCTGGACGGTGGTGCCACCGCAGGCGACGGTCACGTCGGTGTCCCATGGGACGTGGCGGCGGCCCAGCACCGCTGGGTGCGGGTTCTGGAAGAAGGTTGGGATCTCCAGGTCTGCCACGGCGGTGAAGTCGCGGACGCCACCGTCGGTGATGATGGCGGCTGCGCCACGGACCTGGGCGCGGTAGGCCAGGATGTCACCGACGGTACCGGTGCCCTTTTCGCCGCGGGCTTCCATGACGAGGATTTCGCCTTCGTTCACGGAGTCAATGGCGCGCTTCTGGGCGTTGAAACCGCCGCCGTAGGCCTTGAACAGGTCTTCGCGGTTCGGTACGTAGCGCAGGGTGCGTGCGGTACCGACGATCTTGACGCCTTCCTTGGTGCAACGCAGTCCATCAATGGAGACGTTGTTCAGGCCACGCTTACGCATATTGGCCGAAAGGGTAGCGGTGGCCAGACCGGCCAGTTTGGCCTTCAACTCAGGGGTCAGGACCGGCTTTGGCAGGTCTTCGGCCGGGCGGCGGGAGCCCCAGGCCTCGGCGCGCTGCAGTTCGTCGGCGGCAGGCTGCGCGGAGTAGGAGGGCAGCTCGACGGTGCCTTCGGTGATGGTGGTGCTCAGCTTACCGGTGGACTGGGTCTCATCGGCGGTGGTGACCTCGACCGAGACGGTGTCGCCCGGGAAGCAGACCGAAGCACCAGCCGGGGTGCCGGTGAGGATCATGTCGCCCGGTTCCAGGGTCAGCAGCTGGGAGAGGTCGGAGACCAGCACATCGAACGGGAAGAGCAGGTCGGCGGTGGTGTCGTCTTGGACCAGCTCGTCGTTCAGCCAGGTGCGGATGCGCAGGGCGTTCGGGTCGATCTCGCTGGCTTTCAGCAGGCCGGGGCCGACTGGGGTGAAGCCGTCGCCGCCCTTGGAGCGGACGTTGGCGCCCTTGTCGGCGGTGCGCAGGTCGTAGACACCCAAGTCGTTGGAGGCGGTCACATAGGCGACGTGATCCCACGCTTCTTCGCGGGAGACGCGACGGGCGGTCTTGCCGATGATGATCGCGATCTCGCCCTCGTAGGCCATCAGTTCGGTACCGGCAGGACGTTCGGCGGTGCCGCCGGAGAAGGCCAGTGAGGTGCGTGGCTTGATGAAGTATCCGGGGGCTTTAGGGGAGCGGCCGCGTTCTGCGGTGCGAGATGGGTAGTTCAAGTGCAGGGCAAGGATCTTGCCGGTCTTGGCCGCCATCTCTGGGGTGAACTGGTTGTCGTCGAACACGTACGAGCCACATCCTTAGATCTTGATCTTGTATGAAATCGTATATGATCCAGTTTGTTACAGAATTCACGTCAGGTCAAGGACTCGGCGCAGATTTTTTGCCAGTTATTTTTGGCGGCCATCGTGCCGGCGGAAGAACTCGATGATTTTGTCCTTGAAGAGGCGCGAGCTGGTGACATTGATATGGTCTCGTCCCGGCACCCAGTGGAACTCATTCGGGTGGCCATTGGCGGCGGCGATCTCAATCATGACCGGTGAGTCCTGGGCGATCTGATCTTTTTCTCCCGTGACGGCCACGATCGGTACGTCGGGGACGTCCGTCTCCGGATCGTACGGCCACCGCTGCGCCGCCCGGATCAACTTCAAGCGAGCTGCGAGCTTGCTCGGATCCGTCTCAGCGATCGTCATCAACGACTTGGTGAGCGGATCGGTGATCGGCGACTGATCTTCCAAGTAAGCATCAACCTGGTCTAGTCGCATCATGGCCAGTCGGTCTTTCGGGCTCGTGCCACCCAAGCCTAGGGAGACGACTCTCTCGGGGTGCTCCACGCAGTACTGCCAGCCCAGACGGGAGCCGAAAGAGTAGCCCAGAATGTGCACCTTGTTGGCACCGACCGTGGTGATCAGTTGGTTGATGTAGCCAATGAGCGCGTGCCGGTTATACGGCTCAAGGTCCTCCGGGGTGCCGGAGTCGCCGTGGCCGGGCAAGTCAAAGGCTAGGACCGAATGGCCGGCTTCCAGCAGCGGGTTGATCCAGCCAGTCATGACCCAGTTCATGGCTGATGAGGTTGCAAAGCCGTGCAGCAGCAGGACTGGATGCTTGGTTGGTTCCGGCGCAACCCAATGAAACGCCGCGACCCGGTGGGAGAGTCGAAATTTTTTGGCCGCAACGATCGGGGTTGGAGCAAGGTTCGGTTTTGGAGAGGTAGAAGGCTGCACGATTCTTAGCCTAACCGGATTTGGTCTCCAGTGGCAGGGGAGGGTGTCGGCAGAATCGGCGTGCCACGAAGCGACACGATTTTTTAGCCCTTATGGGAATAGTGGTAGTGTTTCACTAGTTCTAGTCACTAAGACAATAACTAGTTGGTGAACACCAGCTGAACCAGAGTTGCGGATCCAAGCAGAGAGGCAGGTGCACACGTGAGCTTTGAAACTCAAGCCCGTTCATTGCCGCGGCAGGCCAGTCGCCCGGTGAGCTACGTGCCCGCCGCTAATGTGTCCGAGCGCGCCCGACTCTCCCCGCAGATCCAAGTCTCGACCGTCATTTTCGGTCTGTATAACAACAAGGATCTGTGGATCCCGCTGGTCAAACGGATTCGCGCCCCCTACTTGGGGCAGTGGGCTCTGCCCGGCGGACCACTAACGGCTGCGGAAACCATGACCGATGTTGCCTATCGATCCCTGAAGGCCACCACCGATCTGGCCCCGGCTTATCTGGAGCAGCTCTACGCGTTTGGTGGGCTGGGTCAGCAACAAGCACCGCGGACCGTATCAATCGCCTATTGGGCGATCCTGCCGGCGGATGAAATCAATCAGGATGCGCATGAGAACGTGCGCTGGTTCCGCGCCGACGAGATCGCCGAACTGGATTTGGCCTTCGACCACAACACGGTGATCGAGTACGCCCTGTGGCGGCTGCGCAACAAGGTTGAATACTCCTCGATCGGCTACGACGTACTGGGTGAAAAGTTCACGATTGCCCAGTTGCGTGAAGTGTACGAGGCCATCTTGGGCAAGCCCATTGACCCGGGGAACTTCTCCCGTCAGGTCCGCGCCAACCCGGATCTAGAAGCAACTGAAGAATTTCTCACCGGCGGCAAGCACCGCCCGCCCCGGTTGTACCGGTACACGGGCGCGGCTGACCGCCGAAACAACGGACCCTTGTCTGGGTTCGACCAATAGACCTGCAGCCGAAGGCACATGTGCCGTATGGAAAATAAAGGAAGCGCTGATGACTGCTGAAACTAAAACCAGTGTGAAGAACCTGATCAACCTGTTGGCCCCCACCCAGCGGGACACCCAAACCTGTAACTCGCAGTTGCAGAAGGACCCGTGGGCGTTCGACGCAACCTTAGGCTACGGTCCGGGTGCCTCTGACACCGACACCATCCCGCTCTCCGCGCCGCGCCAGGGACCGCTGCCACAGCTGTACCGGGAACTCAGCGATGAGCAGCTGCACGAGAGGATCCAGCAGGCCAAGGCTACCCTCGGGGAAGACCTGGTCATCTTGGGGCACTTCTACCAGCGGGATGAGATCGTTAAGCACGCTGACTTCATTGGCGATTCCTTCCAGCTCGCCAATGCGGCTCTGACCCGTGAGTCCGCCAAACACATTGTGTTCTGCGGTGTGCACTTCATGGCTGAAACCGCCGACATTCTTTCCACGGATGACCAATCGGTGATTCTGCCGAACCTTGCCGCCGGGTGTTCCATGGCAGACATGGCAGACCTGCCTTCAGTAGAGGCCTGCTGGGAGCAGCTCATGGAGGTCTACGCTGATGAGCAAGACGGGGAGAAGGCCCCGGTTATTCCAGTGACCTACATGAACTCTTCGGCCGCGCTGAAGGCGTTCTGCGGCCGCAACGGAGGCATTGTTTGCACCTCCTCCAACGCGGCAACCGTACTGGAGTGGGCTTTCGAACGGGGCCAGCGGGTCCTGTTCTTCCCGGACCAACACCTGGGTCGAAACATCGCCAAGGCCATGGGGATCAGCGAAGAGCAGATGCCACTGTGGTGGTCGAAGAAACCACTGGGCGGCAACAGCGAAGCAGAACTCAAAGACGCCAAGGTGATTTTGTGGAACGGGTTCTGCTCGGTCCACAAACGCTTCACCACCGCCCAGATTGCCCAGGCCCGCGAAGACTACAAGGACCAGAATCTGCGCGTGATTGTGCACCCGGAATGCCCAGCACCGGTCGTGGAAGCAGCCGATGAGTCCGGCTCCACCGATTACATCCGCCGCGCGATTGAAGACGCCACGGAACCGACCGTCTTTGCGATCGGCACCGAAATCAATATGGTGAACAGGTTGGCCGCGGAAACCCCGCAGCACACCATCTTCTGCTTGGACCCGGTGATCTGCCCGTGCTCGACCATGTACAGGATCCACCCGGGCTACCTAGCCTGGGTGCTGGATGAACTGGTCGAAGGCCGGGTTGTGAACCAGATTCAGGTTCCCGCCGAAGACCAAGAACACGCCAAGATCGCACTCGAGCGCATGTTGGCCGCCAAACCACGGAACTAACCGTCCCAACCACCTAGGGGAACCCGATGCAGACAGCCGGGAAAAACACAGGTTGCAAGCGCGCACTGATCATCATCGGTTCGGGCATCGCCGGCAGCTACGCGGCGCTGCTTGCCGTTGAAGCGGGCCACCACGTCACCCTGATCACCAAGGGGGAACTGGGATACTCCAACTCCCAGTTCGCCCAAGGTGGTATCACCGCCGTCACCACAGACTCCATGCAACGCGGGGATGGTGTTGCTGCCCATATTGACGACACCATGATGGCCGGCGCCCAGCGCAATGACCCTGCAGCGGTCCGTAAGCTGGTTACGGAGGCGGCCGGGCACATCCACACGCTGGCACGGATGGGCGTGGAATTCGATCGAGACGCAGAAACCGGAGCACTGGATCTAGGCCTTGAGGGCGCTCACTCTTTCCCGCGCATTCTGCACGTCGGTCAAGACTCCACCGGCGCAGGAATCATGGCCGCGCTCACGGCCCGGGTGCGCGCAGCCATAAAAACCGGTGCGCTAGTCCTGCACGAAAAGACCACCGTGACCGACTTGTTGCGTGACAACGATGCCATCTGCGGAGTCCGCGTCCGACAAGACGGAACAATGCAGGAACTGCCCGCTGACGCAGTGTTGATCACCACCGGTGGACTCGGGGACCTGTACCTGCACACCACGAACCCGGCTGGAGCCAGCGGTGACGGGGTGTGGTTAGCGTGGCAGGCGGGTGCAGCCCTGAAGGATCTGGAGTTCATCCAGTTCCACCCGACCCTGGTTGAGGGCACCGGTTTCATGGTGTCTGAAGCCCTCCGGGGTGAAGGCGCGGTGTTGCGCAATCAGCGCGGCGAACGATTCATGACCGACGTCCACCCGCTGGCCGAGCTGGCACCACGAGATGTGGTCTCCCGAGCCATTCACGAGCAGAAACAGCGCAGTGGCGGCAACGTCTACTTGGATGCCACCGGGTTGGAGAAACGGCACGGACGCGGCTTTGTGGCCAAGCGTTTCCCCATGATCTCCAAGACCCTAAAGTCCCACGGCTACGATCTGGCCACTACACCGATCCCGGTGACTCCGGCCCAGCACTACTGGATGGGCGGGGTCTACACGGACACTGACGCCAAGACCACGGTGCCCGGGCTCTACGCGGCCGGAGAAAGCGCCTGTACGTCGGTGCATGGTGCCAACCGGCTGGCATCGAACTCGCTGCTGGAAGGCGTCGTATTCGCCGCCGCGGCCATCAGTGCCATCAGCGCTGACACATGGCAGCAACCGGCGATTCTTCCCGCCCACACCATCTCCGAGGGACTGCTGCTTCCAGAAACCGTGATCGGCGAGACCGCCCCGGCGCTCATCAGCGACCCCTCCGAGGCGTTGCGGCTAGAAACATTGTTGGCCCCGATCCAAGCCATCGCTGATGAACACGTCGGGGTCGTCCGGGACGCGGCGGGACTAGAAAAGGCCGAAAATGCTTTCGCGCTGCACGCTTCCGCAAATGGCCACCACCTGGCCGGGCTGGGTGCCTTGATCGCCTACGCGGCACGACTGCGCACCGAGAGCATTGGTGCCCACTACCGTGCCGACTACCCGCACACCGAAACTGATCACCGGATGACCACCGTGCTGCAAAACGCCCGCTGCCGTCAGCAACAGCTAGCCACAACGAGCGCCTAGCGGACCTCGCACAACGGATACACCAGAGAGACTTCACCATGACTGACACCTTCGCCGCCCAGCCCTTGCCGCTCGACATGCGGCTAGTGGAACCGCTGATCGCCGCCGCCCTGGCAGAAGATGCCCCGACCGGGGACATCACTGCCAACCTGCTGATTCCGGCTGACGCCGAACTCAGCGTCGCGCTCGCGGCTCGTGAAGACGGGGTGCTCAGCGGCGCCGACGTCTTTACCGGCGTCATGCACCACGTAGATCCGCGTACCACGGTCGAGTTTTCCGTCACCGACGGCCAACGCTTTGCCGCAGGTGACCACCTTGCCGTGATCCGCGGTAATGCGCGGGCCGTGCTGTTGGCCGAGCGGGTGAGTCTGAATCTGCTGCAACGCATGAGCGGAATCGCCACCACGACCGCAGCCTATGTGGCGGCGGCAGGGTCGGCCCGCAGCTTCCGCGGTGAGCCAGTCCGGATCGTCGATACCCGCAAAACCACGCCGGGACTGCGACTGCTGGAACGGTACGCGGTGCGTTGCGGCGGGGGATACAACCACCGCAACGATCTATCCGCGGCAGTCATGGCCAAGGACAATCACCTCAGCCTGCTCGGAACCGGCGAAGAGTTGACCCAGCAACTGCGTGCCGCGAAGGCCCGTCTGGGCCACACCATCCACTTCGAGGTAGAAATCGATTCGCTCGACCAGCTGGATGCAGTCTTGGCTGCCGGGGTCGACACCATCATGCTGGATAACTTCTCGGTGGCTGAGCTGCGGGCCGGAGTTGAACGTGTCGCAGGGGCTGCCTATGTTGAAGCTAGCGGCGGGATCACCCTCGATTCCATTGGCCAGATTGCCTCCACCGGGGTCGATGTCATCTCCTCCGGGGCCCTGACCCACAGCGTCCGCTCCTTGGATCTAGGACTCGACGCGCTGAACTAGCCCCGTCCCGGAGCCGCCCGCGATACGCGTCGGAACTCATTCTGAACAAGGAAGATCGAAACCCCATGTCTGAGACCCTGTACTGCGACCACGCCGCCACCGCGCCCATCCGGCCTGAGGTGACCGCGGCCATTGCCCCCTGGCTCTCACGACTGGTCGGCAACCCGGCCGCCATGCACCCGCTGGGCGAAGAATCATCGTCCGTGCTGGAACAGGCCCGGGGCATGATCGCCAACGTCCTTGGGACCGAGTCCGCATGCCATCCAGAAGACGTCTTGCTGACCTCCGGCGGCACGGAAGCCAACAACCTAGCGGTCAAAGGCTTAGCCCTGGCCAACCCACGGGGCAAACACATCGTCACCTCGGCGTTCGAACACCCGGCCATCCACGAGCCACTGCAGCAGCTGAAGACCTGGCACGGCTTTGAGATCGACTACGCCCCGATCACCCCGGACGGGGTCGTCGACCTCGAGGCGTTCAAGGGGTTGCTGCGCGAGGACACCACGCTCGCGACGGTCATGACGGTGAACAACGAGATCGGCACCATCCAGCCCATTGCGGAACTGGCTGCAGCGGCCCACGAGGTTGGGGCACTCTTTCACACCGATGCGGTCCAAGCCGCCGGATGCCTGCCCTTGGCTCCGATCTGGGCCGCGGTAGATGCCATGAGCCTGACGGGACACAAGATCGGCGCCCAAGTCGGTGTCGGGGCCTTGATCGTCAAGGCAGCTTTGCCGTTGGAAGCCCAGCAGGTCGGTGGCGGCCAGCAATGGGCGCGCCGAGCTGGCACGCAAAACTTGGTTGGTGCCGTCGGACTCGCGACCGCGTTGCTGTACGCCCAAGAAGAAGCGCAGGATGCCGAGCTGAAACAGGCCATGAAGGAGCGGATGAACCGGGTTGTGCGGGAACTCAAAGCCGTTTTCCCGGGCATGGAACACACCGGTGCGGACGCCCCGCACTTGCCGACGACCTTGGCGTTGCGGTTCCCGTGGGTCTACGGGGAAACCGTTTTGGTGGACTTGGCTCAGCGCGGGGTCTATGTGGCCACCGGCTCGGCCTGCCATGCCGGTCAGACGGACCCGTCCCACGTGCTGCTGGCTCTCGGCTTGGATGATGAAGAGGCGAAAACGGGCCTGCGCATTTCCGTTGGTCTGGACTTTTCGGACGCGGATGCGGACCGGCTCATTCAAGCATTGATTGACGTGGTCCCGCAGCCGTAAACGTGCGTTGCTGCAGGGCCCACGTCAATCTGGTCGGCCGTATGTGGCGTTAAGTGCGGCCGGGCCGGGTTAGGCCAAACCGCGCAGCATGAAATGCCAGTACAGGTTCGGCAGGACCCGACGCTTGAATTGGCCGAAGTCCCGAACCTCTTTCAAGGTGTTGACCACCGGCAGCGTCGGATGCGGCTGCATGGTGTAATCGAATTCCGCGATCAGGATCTTGTCCCGAGCCGTGGTCAGCGGGCACGAGGCGTAGCCGTCATAGGAGGCCGGCAACGGCTGCTGATCCAGGTAGGCGAGCACATTGTTCACCACGACCGGGGCCTGCGCCCGAACGGCCGCCCCAGTTTTCGAATTGGGTGTTGAGCCGCAGTCACCCAGTGCGAACACATTCTCGAACCTGACGTGCTGCATGGTGTGCTTGTCGACATCCACGTAGCCGGTGGGTGTGTCCGGGACAGCCAGCTCGGTTTTCTTCAACCAATCCGGTGCTGACTGGCGGGGGACCACGTGCAACATGTCGTAGGACAGCTGCTCGGTCTGGGACGCGTCGTCCATCGAAGAAATTGTGACCTGCTGATTAACCGAGTCGATCTGGGTCACCTCGGAGGCGAGCCGGACTTCGATCCCGTAGCGGGCAGCAACTTTGACCAGCTCATCCGAGAACACCTGAACACCGAACATGCCTGGGGTGGGCAGCACTAAGACCATGCGGATATTCTCGAGCACGCCTTGCCTGCGCCAATAGTCGGCCGCCAAGTAGGCAATCTTCTGCGGTGCTCCGGCGCACTTGATGGGGCCGGAAGGCATCGTGAACACTGCCGTTCCCGAACGCATGGACTGGATGAGTTCCCAGGTCCGCGGGGCTAGCTCGTAACCGTAGTTGGAGCTGGCCCGTGCCGAGGTGATGCACTCGCGCATGCCCGGCACCGCATCCCAATCCAATTGCAGCCCGGCCGCGACGATGAGCGCGTCATAGGTGACGGTGGAGCCGTCGACCAAGGTGACGGTATTGGCGTGCGGGTCGATGTCGGCTGCCGCATGCGGAATCCACGTCACCCCGCGCGGAATGACATCGCTCATGGGTCGTTTGCTGTCTTCTGCCGGTGCCAGGCCGCCACCGACGAGCGTCCATAACGGCTGGTAGTAGTGCGTGGTGGCTGGTTCGATAACGGCGATATCGGTGAGTTTCTTATTCCGTAGCCGCGCTGCAACGGAGATGCCGGCGGTACCGCCGCCGATAATCACAATCTGATGATGCGTCATGATACTGAGTTCCCCCAACGTCTGTTTTTAAAATCAAACGTTGAAGTCTCACACCAGTCAAGGAATCAGCCGAAGAAAGTGGCCAAGATCTGGCCGGAAGCTTAACTCTTCCGTAACCCCTCGACCAAACGGTACAGAACCGGTACAAGGATCAGCGTGAGCAGTGTTGAGGAAACCAACCCGCCGATCACGACCACGGCCAGCGGCTGGGAAATGAAGCCACCGCTGCCGGTGAGGCCCAGCGCCATGGGCGTCAGCGCCAAGATGGTAGCCAGCGCGGTCATCAAGATGGGCCGCAGTCGGTGCCGGGCACCTTCTTCGATGGCCTGGTTGAGGTCGTATTGGACCCCGTGGACGGCGTCTCCGCGACGGTACTTGTTGATCAGGTCCAGCAGCACAATGGCGTTGGTGACCACGATGCCGACCAGCATCAGCATCCCGATCAGGGACGGCAGCCCGAGCGGGGTACCGGTGATCAGTAGCAGGGCGATCGCGCCGGTGGCCGCGAACGGGATGGAGACCAGCAGGATGAGGGGTTGGATCAGGGAGCGGAAGGTCGCGACCATGATCACGTAGACAATGGCCACCGCGGCGGCCAGCGCCAAGAACAGGTCTTGGAAGGACTCGGCTTGCTGTTGGGCGGCACCACCGATCTCGGCGCTCGCCCCGGTGGGGAGGTCGACTTCCTCCAGCGCTGCGGTGACTTCTGCGATCGTCGCACCCAGATTGTCATCCTTGGGTTCGACCTCGACCGTGGCGGTACGTTGCGTGTCTTGGGACGTGATTGCGGAGAGGGTTTCAACTTGGTTGACCTCGGCGACATCACTGAGTTTGACGGTGGTGGGCCCGACCGGAAGTTCAACTTCACGTAGCTCTTTGACCCCGGTGACCTCGTCCGGGTCACCAATGTTCACCGGGTAGTCTACGAAGCCCAGTCGCATGGTCCCAGCCGGGGTGGGGTTCAGGCTGGCGGCGGTGAGCCCGGCGATTTGTTCTTCACTCAAGCCCAACTCGGCGGCTTTTTCGCGATCCACCTTGACCTCGACGGTCGGGTAGCTGGCAGCTAGGTTGGAGCTGACGGCACCGGCAGTGGACAGTCCGCGCATCCGCTCGGTGACTGCGTCGGTGGCCTCGGCCAACAGCTCCGGGCTCGGGGCCTGGATGGAGACGTCCACGGACGATGAGGAACCAAAGCCGGTTGACTGGGTTTGCACCGTGACCTCCCCGGCTGTGTCTAGGTCGGCGACGCGTTCACGGGCGGCATCAAGGATCACGGTTTGGTCTTCGTCCGCGTCGGTGAGGACGTTGAAGCTGGCTTTGTCGCTGGTTCCGCCACCGAAGGACATCATTTGCAGGGAACCGCCAGCGGTGTACTGAACGTGGGTGACACCGGGAATGTCTTGGAACGTGGCGGAGACCTTGTCGGCTTCCGCTTCGGTGACTTCCAGTGCGGTGCCTGGCTCCATTTGCAGGGTGGCGCGGAAGGAGTTCTGGCCGGTGTCGCCGAACAGGTTGGTTTGTAGCAGCGGAACCATGGCGAAGGTACCGACCAAGATCAACACGCTAGCCAACAAGGTGATGACCGGGTGGCGTTGGGTGCTGCGCAGAATCGGCAGGTACGCCCGCTGCAACCGGTCCGGTTTATCCGTGTACTCGGCGAAGGCTTGATCTGCTTCGGCGCTGGCGAGCTGGTGAATTTCCAGCTCATCCGTGTCCGCATCCGGCTCGGCCGCTTTGATCTTCTTCCGGGCCAGGAACCAGTAGGCCAACACCGGCACGATGGTCAGCGCCACGAGGAGGGAGCCCAGCAGGGCGACCGTGGAGGTGATGGCGAATGGGCGGAACAGCTCCCCGGCCATGCCGGTCACGAAGGCAACCGGCAAAAAGACGGCGACAGTGGTCAGGGTGGAGGAGGTGATCGCGGTTGCGACCTCACCGGTGGCATCCCGGATGAGGGTGCGCCGGTAGGCGGGGTCGGCCAGCTGCGCCGGATCCGTGGCGGTGATGTGCCGCTGGATGTTCTCAATGACCACGATCGAGTCGTCGACAACGCGGCCAATGGCGATCGTCAATGCGCCCAGGGTCAGCATGTTGAGGGAATAGCCAAACGCCTGCAGGCCGATGAAGCTGACCAGCAGTGACAGCGGGATGGAGATGGCCGTGACCAGTGTGGAGCGGATGGAGAACAGGAAGAGCAGGATCACCAGCACGGCGAACACGAGCCCGAGCATGCCTTCGGTGGCGAGGGTCTCGATCGACTGCTCAATGAACGGGGCCTGATCCAGCACCACCGTGATCGTGGCATCGTCGCCGAGCTGGTCTTGCAGCTGCGGCAACATGTCATTGATGGCGTGCGAGAGTTTGACGGTATCCGCGTCCGGGGTTTTGGTCACCGAAAGGGACAGGGTCGGTTCACCATCGGTGCGGGTGATGGAGGACTGGATCTGATCTTTCAGGCTGATGTCCGCCAGCCTGCCCAAGGAAATAGGTTGGGCGTCTTCGGCTTCACCGCGCAGCATGATCTTCTCAAGATCATCCAGCTGCTCAACTGGGGCGCCGGCCTGGACCGGTAGGGACAGCTCGCCTTCCGGTACAAGACCGATCGGGAACAGCCCGGCGTTGGTCTCTAACGCGTCGGTGATGTCCTGGTTGGTCAACCCGTTCTGCGCCATCCGCCGCTCGTTCGGCACGATGGAGATGTACTGACCGGAGCCACCGGCGACTTCCGCGGTGCGGACGCCGGGGATCTTTTCCAGTTCGGGCTGGACGAGGCGTTCGACCTCACCTTGTAACGCGTTCAGGTTGCCCGGTTTGGACACGGCCATGAACACGATCGGGAAGTCGTTAACCGAACCGGCGAAGGAGACCGTCTCGGCCTCATCCGGCAGCGAGGCCTCCGTGTTGGAGATGACCCGGTCCACTTGGGCGCGGGCCCGGTCCAGGTCCGTTCCGTAGCGGAACATCAGGGAGAAGACGGCAACACCGGAGCGTGAGGTCGCGGTGGTTGATTCGAGGTTCTCCACGGCTTGCAGGCCGCGCTCGAGGGGCTCGGCGATCTGCTTGTTGACCACTTCCGGGCTGGCCCCCGGCAGGGTGGTGGTAACCGCGATTTGCGGGAACTCAATGGAGGGGACCAGCTCCTGCTTGAGCTGACCAAGTGAGAGGTAACCGAAGATCGCGATGAAGACCGTGATCAGGGCGATGAGCGCCCGGTTAGCTAACGAATACTTGGTCAGCTGCTGCATGGGGGTTGAACCTTAGATGAGTTTGAGGGTGCGGTTGGTTTCGGTCAAGACCTCTTCGCGCAGCGCCTGGTTTTCGTTGAGTTTTTGTCCGTAGGACGGGATGATCTCGGTCAGCTTCGGTGCCCAGCCGGCGGCATGGTTAGGGAAGCAGCGCTTGAGCAGTTCGACCATGATCGGGGCCGCGGTGGAAGCACCGGGGGAGGCGCCCAGCAGGGCACCCACGGTGCCGTCAGCGCTGGTGATCACTTCGGTACCGAACTGCAGCACGCCGGCTGAGTCGGTGCCCTTCTTGATGACCTGGACACGCTGACCGGCAGTGATCATTTCCCACGACTCCGGGTTGGCTTCTGGGAAGAACTCGGTCAGGGACTCGAACTTCCGGCCCTTGGACTTGGTCAGCTCGGAGACCAGATAGGTCACCAGAGACATGTTGTCCTTAGCCACCCCGAGCATCGGCAGCAAGTTGTGTGGGCGCACCGACAGCGGCAGATCCAGCAGGGAGCCGGACTTCAGGAAGTTGGTGGAGAACCCGGCGTACGGGCCAAACATCAGGGAGCGACGACCGTTGACAAAGCGGGTGTCCAAGTGCGGTACAGACATGGGTGGGGCACCCACGGAGGCCTGGCCGTACACCTTGGCGTTGTGCTGATTGATGATGTTCTCATCGAAGCAGCGCATGAAGTGACCGGAGACCGGGAAACCACCGTAACCCTTGGACTCTGGGATACCGGTCTTCTGCAGCAGGTGCAGGGCGCCACCACCGGCACCGATGAACACGAACTTGGCGTGGACCTTGGTCTTCTCACCGCTGATGTTGTTGGTCACGGAGACGTCCCAGCCGGTGTTGGCGCGGGACAGGTCGGTGATCTTGTGCTCGTAGTGCACATCCACCCCGGACTTGGCCAAGTGGCCGGCCAGCTGCTGGGTGAGGGCGCCGAAGTCAACGTCGGTGCCGTCCTTGACGCGGGAGGCGGCGATGCGCTGGTTGCGGTCCCGGCCCTGAGTCAGCAGGGGAGCCCACGAGCCGATGGTGTCCGGGTCTTCGCTGTGCTCCATCTGTTCGAACAGTGGCTGGGCGCTGAGGGCTTCGTAGCGTACACGCAGGTATTCGGCGTGGTCATCGCCCCACACAAAGGACATGTGGGGCAGCGGGTTGATGAAAGTTGATGGGTCCTGCACGTAGTTGTTGCGGACCAGGTAGGACCAGAACTGGCGGGAGACTTGGAACTGTTCGTTGATGCCCAGCGCCTTTGCTGGGTTCACAACGCCGTTCTTCATGGGTGCGTAGTTCAGTTCGCACAGGGCTGCGTGGCCGGTTCCTGCGTTGTTCCACGGGTCTGAGGATTCCAGACCGGCTTGGCTGAGGTTTTCGTAGAGGGCGATGCTCCAGTCAGGTTCGAGTTCCTTGATCAGGGTGCCCAGAGTCGTGCTCATGGCGCCGCCGCCAATGAGGACGACGTCATAGCGCTGGCTAGTTGCTGCTGTGGTCAATTTTTTCTCCATCACCGAAGGTGTGCCGGATCTTCTACAACTTTAGCCCTCGGACGCCGGGGGCCAAAAATTACTGAACGAGTGGTCATGTTCCAAGACGTATGGACGTGAATAACTCGTCTAAGACTGGGGATGTGGGGTAGTGCTGCACCTGGCGGGCCAGCGCAATCGCCGAGATCGGGGTGCACAGGGGGACGCAGGCGACATCGGTGGCCAACCGGACGGAGATTTGTGCGGCATGGTCTTGGCGGGTGCTGCTACCCAGATCTTCGTGGCGTAGCTTTTCTGCCAGCTGCTCCAAGGCGTCGTTGGTGTAGCCGCGGGCCGGACCCGGCCCGGTCAGGATGGGGGATAAGAAGTTCAGTGGGTCGCGGTAGGCACCGGTGATCCCCCACAAATACAGACCCACTTTGTCATCGGTTAGGATGCGCTGCTGGTAACCGGCATCCCAGGCAACCGGGACCGGTCGAATGGTGAAACCGGCTTCGGTGAGTTGGTTGGCAATATCCAGCGCGGTGCGTTCCGGCTCGGGAAGCCACGTGCGGGAAGTGTCGGTGGGGAAGTAGAGGGTGATGGGCTCTAGGTCCTCAAGTTCTTCGACTTCCTGGGGTACCTGAGCCCGGTCGAAGAACGGCTGCGGGAAGTTATCCATGGACACCGCCAACGCCGGTGGGGTGAAGGCCCGGTTGGAGTGGGTGCCATCGAGGAAGTAGCTGCCTGCCAGCCGGTTGGTGTCCAGCGCGCTGGCGATCAGCCGGCGGACCTGACGGGATTCTAGGACCGGATGTTCGTGGTTGATGCCCAAATAGGCCATGGAGAACGGGTCCCGTTGCAGGAAGCGGAAGCCTTGTTGCAGGACCGGACGGATCTGGTTCGGGGTGACATCGGAAAAGGCGTTGGCCTTGCCTTCTTCCAGGACACGCAGCCGGCCGTATCCGGTGCGGTAGCTGCGCAGCTGAATCTCGGTCGGGGTGGACGGATCCAAGCTCGGTGAGGCACTGGATTCGTCGTCGGCAGCATCCGCTGCGTCAACATGGGTGAGTACCAGTCCGGCTTCGGTGTCGTCACTGGCGTACCGGTAGACGCCGCTGCCAATCGGGGCGGCCGCGAAGGCGGAGAATTTACCGCCCTTGGGGAATCGGGGGAGCTCTTGGGACAGGCTGTTGGCCTTTTTGTCTTTCAGCGCGGTGGGCGAACAGATACTGAAAGCGGTGTGTGCCAGTGCCGGTAGTAGTCCTGGCAAAGGTTTGTGCAGGGTGAAGACGACAGTGTCAGTACCTTGTGCGGCAACGGAGGCTAAGGAACCCCGACCTTTGACCGCCGCATCCTCTGGAGCGGGCGTAGCCTTCTTGGCCTGACCGTCGTTCGGGGTCTCGGTGCCGAAGACCTCGGCGAAGTAATCGGGCAGGGTACCGGCCGAAACAGCTTTGACTTTCTCGGGCAGCTCGATCCAGCGTTTGACGTTGGCCACCACGGCGGCAGCGTCACAGGCGGTCCCGTCATGAAAGGTCACATTCGGCTTCAGGGTAAAGGCGTAGCGCAACCCATCATCTGAGACATCCCACTCGCTAGCCAGCTCGGTCTGAGTTGGGGCGCCAGTATTGGGGTCGACCCCCACCAAGCGCTGGAAAATCTGCCGGCAGAGCAGCGTCTGTTCGGCCGTGGTCATCAACAGAGGATCGAGGCCACCTACGGCCGCGGGCAGGCTCATGGCGAAGATGCGATCGGCGATCTTCAGACTGGCCGGGGCCGAAGGTGAGGGGAGGGAGCTGGCGTCCTCGGTGCGTTCGCATCCGAGCAACAAGGTGGTGCCCAGTACCGCGCTGGTGCCGATGAAGGCACGGCGGCCAAAAGCTGTGCTCACTTCACTCCTTGTCCAACACCGGGATAACTCGCTAACCGTGAGTTACATTCTAACGAACAGAAGAAGGTCCCAAAGCGGTCACAGCGGAGCTGTTTCTGCTTTGGGACCTTCATCATGGTTCCGTCATTTGGAACCGAAAGTGCGGGCGGAGGGACTTGAACCCACACGTCGCGAGGACACTGGAACCTAAATCCAGCGCGTCTACCAATTCCGCCACGCCCGCAGGTGCCTACTCAGCATAACCTACCGGCGGCGAGTGGAAAAATTGGCGCGCCTTGTGTGCTTTTAGGCTTCGAGCTTCAGGTCGCGACGCAACTTGGCTACGTGCCCGGTGGCACGGACGTTGTACTGGGCGACGGCAACCTTGTGGTCCTCATCTAGGACGATGGTGGAGCGAATCAACCCTTCGTACACCTTGCCGTAATTCTTCTTCTCGCCCCAGGCGCCATAGGCTTCCGCAACGGCGTGGTCTTCGTCCGAGAGCAGCGGGAAACCAAGGTCTTCTTTTTCGGCAAACTTTTCTAACCGGGAAACTGGGTCAGGGGAAATGCCTAAGACCACGTAGCCTTCAGAGCTAAAACGGGCAATATTGTCCTGAAAATCACAAGCTTGCTTGGTGCACCCGGGAGTGGAGGCCTTCGGGTAGAAGTAGATGATGACTTTCTGGCCGGAAAATTGGTTCAGCGAATAGCTGTTGCCGTCTGCTGCAAGAAGAGTAAAGTCGGGGGCAGTGTCGCCAGCCGTGAGTCGAGTAGACATCGCAATCCTTTAAAACAAACTATGTGTTGAACTTCTCAGGTAGCTCACAGGTCGTGCGCTAAAATATGAAGTCTAGGAGAGCACGTTCATCTTTTGGGCTGCCCTCTGAACTTTTGCTCTCAGAGCAGAACTACTTTTAGAAATAAAAGCTGATACAAGATAGAGAAAAACAAATATGGAGAATGTGAAAGCATGGCCGTTGGGGCGGCTGCTTTCGACATCAGCAAGGCTGTTGGAAGCCCAAACTAACCGCCGTCTCATCGACCACAATTTAACCAGGGCCGGCATGGCCGCGTTAGAGGTTTTGGACCGTCACGGTGCCATGACTCAGGCGCGACTGGCCAAGACCGTACGCGTTCAAGCGCAGACGATCGGACGCACGCTGAATCGCCTGGAAAATCATGGGTACGTTGTCCGAGCTCGCTCACCGCGAGATCGGCGCGCCATCCTTGTGGGCCTGACCGACAAAGGTCGGGCCGCATTGACTGACATGGAAAGCGGAGATCAAGACATCACTTTCCAGTCGGTAGACGTGGACGATTTGCGCAAGAACTTGCTTGAGCTCATTGCCGAGCTAGAGGCAAGTACGGGTCCGACAGCCGAGCTGGCTGATGCAAGTCTGCATCGGTTGGAAGCTGAAGTAAATACGGAGGCAAGCTAACCGCTTCCGCATTTGCGACTATTGAATCTAAATACAGACAAGCTGCTCCTCGCAGAGTGAATTGGACGACCACCATTTCATTCTCCGGGGAGCAGCTTCTTTAATTGGTCGTCGCAGAGGATCGGCAGAATGTCTCTTGCGCCCGCAGACGTATTAGTCTGAAAGATCCGGCCCACTACGCACGCTTTAGCCCGAATAAGGACTTTCACACCTCATGACTTTGGAACCGCAGCGACCAGAACACCAGTACCGCTATGACCCGAACGTAACCGGCACCCATGAGCCCTCGCAGCAGTTGTATGCCGGCTACATGGGCAAGCCGCAGGGAACCGGGTTGGCGATCACCTCGTTGATCACCGGCATCTTGTCATTTCTGACTTCGCTGTTTCCGTTCCTATCTGCGCTGTTGGGGATCACAGCTGTCATCACCGGTGGGATCGGGCTGGCCAAGAAGCGGCACAAGGGACTCAGCATGGCCGGCGTGATCCTGGGTGCTCTGGGATTGGTCATCAACGTGGCGGTCTCGATCTTGGTGCTGATGCCCGGCGGTATCCTTGATTCGCTGAACGATTCGCTGAACACCTAATCAAAATTCCCGGCGGGCCCAACACGGTGAATCGGCTAAGGAAGTAAGAAAGAAACAAGGGAGTTAAACAAGAAAACCCTCCACGTAAAGGTGGAAGGTTTTGGTCCTTGTGCGCCCCCCGGGACTCGAACCCGGAACCTATTGATTAAGAGTCAAGTGCTCTACCATTGAGCTAGAGGCGCTCGGTTATTGAATTGTTTGCTCTGTTGAGCACGAAAGAAAACATTACCAGAGGTTTGAACCAAATGTGAAATCAGCTCTGGTGGCCCTGATCGAACTCATCAAAACGGTCGAACACCTGGTGCATAAAAGCGTGAAAATCCGCGGCATCCGTGCTCTGTTCCAACTCCACCAAGACCCGTTCTTCCGGCCCCGCACAGGCCCACGAGATGAGTGTGTGTTCACTCACTTCAAAGAGCAGCGTGCGCTCCGTGCTCAGCTGCAGCCTGTAACTGGAACCCAGATCCGCAATATCCACCAGATTGGTCAGGTCTGCACCGACGGTGGCTCCACGGGTGACGGGGGTGGCCATATCCATGTGCTCGGGGTCGAGCGATAGGGCGAACGGTAACGCCATTAACTCCAGTGGGGCGAAGCGGTACCCGATCAGATACCCGGCCAATTCAGAGCCGTGCGCGTGGTCGTGGGCGAAGACCACGTTGTAGGAGCCGTGGTTGAGCACCTCATCGTCAAAGAGGGTGCGTAACACCTCTTTGGCGTCCGTGGAGGAAAGTTGGGTGCATTTCATGCCCCCTAGTTTAGACATAATTGGCGAGCCACCTTTGGGAACCATCCACCTGCCGCCCTAGAATCGAACCATGAGTACTTCAGCAGCCTCCGGCGCCAACCAAGACGGCGCCGTCGATATGAAACCACGCTCCCGGGACGTCACCGACGGCATGGAGCGCGCCCCGGCCCGCGGCATGTTGCGCGCCGTTGGGATGGGAGACGAAGACTGGGTGAAACCCCAGATCGGTATTGCTTCCTCCTGGAACGAGATCACCCCGTGTAACCTCTCTCTGGACCGCCTAGCCCGGGCTTCCAAGGAAGGCGTGCACGGCGCCGGCGGTTACCCGCTGGAGTTTGGCACGATCTCCGTCTCCGACGGTATTTCCATGGGACACGAAGGCATGCACTTCTCCCTGGTCTCCCGTGAAGTCATCACCGACTCCGTTGAGACCGTCATGATGGCCGAGCGCCTCGACGGTGCCGTGCTGCTGGCTGGCTGTGACAAGTCCCTGCCGGGCATGCTGATGGCTGCCGCCCGCTTGGATCTGGCCTGCGTGTTCCTGTACGCCGGAACCATCATGCCGGGTGTGGCTCGCTTTGCCGACGGCACCGAAAAAGAGGTTACCCTCATTGACGCGTTTGAAGCCGTCGGTGCGTGCGCTCGCGGTCTGATGAGCGAAGAAGACTTGGACATCATTGAGCGTTCCATCTGCCCGGGTGAGGGCGCGTGCGGTGGTATGTACACCGCCAACACCATGGCCTCCATTGGTGAGGCACTCGGTATGTCCCTGCCGGGCTCGGCGGCGCCACCGTCTGCTGACCGCCGCCGCGACAATTTCGCGCACCGCTCCGGTGCTGCAGTCGTGGAGATGCTGCGTCAAGGCATCACCGCCCGGGACATCCTGACCAAGAAGGCGTTCGAAAACGCCATCACCGTCACCATGGCTTTGGGCGGCTCCACCAACGCCGTGCTGCACCTGCTGGCGATCGCACGGGAAGCCGGCGTGGACTTGAAGCTGGAAGACTTCAACCGCATTGGCGACAAGGTCCCACACCTGGCGGACCTGAAGCCGTTCGGTGAGTACGTGTTCTACGACGTGGACAAGATCGGTGGCATCCCGGTGGTCATGAAGGCCCTGCTGGATGCTGGCCTGTTGCACGGCGACGCCCTGACCGTCACCGGCAAGACCGTTGCCGAGAACCTGGCCGAGATCAACCCGCCAGCCCTGGACGGTAAGGTCATCCGCGAGTTGAACAACCCGATCCACCACAACGGTGGCATCGCCATCCTGCACGGTTCGCTGGCACCAGAGGGCGCCGTGGTGAAGTCTGCAGGCTTTGACGCGGACATCTTTGAAGGCACCGCCCGCGTGTTCGAACGCGAGCAGGGCGCCATGGACGCACTGGAAGCCGGCAAGATTCAGCCCGGTGACGTGGTGGTCATCCGCTACGAAGGCCCGAAGGGCGGACCGGGAATGCGCGAAATGCTCGCGATCACCGGTGCCATCAAGGGTGCCGGATTGGGCAAGGACGTGCTGCTGTTGACCGATGGCCGTTTCTCCGGCGGTACCACCGGTCTGTGCATCGGCCACATCGCACCGGAAGCCGTGGACGGCGGCCCGATCGCGTTCATCGAAGATGGCGACAAGATCCGCGTGGACATCGCCGGCCGTTCGATCGACCTGTTGGTGGATGCGGATGAGCTTGAGAAGCGCAAAGAGAACTGGGAGCCACTGGCACCGAAGTTCACCGGTGGTGTGCTGGGCAAGTACGCCAAGTTGGTCCACTCCGCTGCTGAAGGCGCGTACTGCGGCTAACCCATAAAACCGAATCTGAGGGTGAGATGCGCGGCAGCACAGGCTGGCTGTGGCGCATCTCACCTGAAGTTGTCTTAGCGGCCGGTCAAGAGTTCTTCCACAATGTGAGATAATCATGGGGTGTGATCACCACCCATATGGTCACCAACATGAAAACTTATGACCTATAAGAACCGACCGTAGACACCATGACCCGGTCGAATCTGCTGGGCCACTTTGATGCCGGCACGGAATGATCTTCTTCCGCCCCCGCCCAGCGTCGTAACTGAATCGGTACATAAAGTTTTGTTGGTACGAAGGAAGAAACACTGAATATGAGTCACTCCACACCGGCCACTCCATCCGTGATGGCTGGTCGGAACCCTAAGGACACACCCGCCGAGAGCGGTCAACTCATCCAGGGCCCAAACAACGTGGTGGAACCAACCACCATGACCGGCTCGGAAGCGATTATCCGCTCCCTGGAAGAACTTGGGGTCAAAGACGTCTTCGGTCTGCCCGGCGGTGCGATTCTGCCGACCTACGACCCGTTGATGGACTCCGAGAAGATCAACCACATTCTGGTCCGGCACGAGCAAGGCGCCGGACACGCCGCGCAAGGCTACGCCATGGTCACCGGCGAGGTGGGCGTCTGCATCGCCACCTCCGGCCCCGGCGCCACCAACTTGGTCACCCCGATCGCTGACGCCCACATGGACTCGGTCCCGATGGTCGCGATCACCGGTCAGGTCTCCGCATCTGTGATCGGCACCGACGCCTTCCAAGAGGCCGACATTGTCGGGATCACCATGCCCATCACCAAGCACTCCTTCTTGGTGACCGACGCCGACGACATTCCCCGGGTTCTGGCCCAGGCCTTCATGATCGCCAACACCGGCCGCCCCGGCCCGGTCTTGGTCGACATCACCAAGAACGCCCAGCAGGCCGAAACCGAATTCTCCTGGCCGCCAAAGATTGATCTGCCCGGCTACAAGACCGTGGTCCGCGGCCACGCCAAGCAGGTCCGCGAAGCGGCCAAACTGATCCAAGCCGCCGAACGCCCCGTACTGTACGTCGGTGGCGGCGTGCTGAAGGCCGACGCCTCGGCTGAGCTGATCGAATTCGCCGAGACCCTCGGCGCACCCGTGGTCACCACGCTGACCGCCCGCGGTGTCTTCCCGGACTCGCACCCGCAGCACGCCGGTATGCCAGGCATGCACGGCAAGGTCTCCGCAGTGACCGCGCTGCAGCAGTCCGATCTGATGATCGTGCTCGGTGCCCGCTTCGACGACCGTGTCACCGGTCAGCTGGACTCTTTCGCACCCTACGCCAAGGTCATCCACGCGGACATCGACCCGGCTGAGATCTCCAAGAACCGCACCGCCGATGTTCCGATCGTCGGCTCGGTGAAGGAAATCCTGCCCGATCTGAACGCTGCCGTGAAGGACAGCTTCGGCGAGCACGGCAAGGCCGACTACGGCCGCTGGATCGAGACGATCAACCGGTTCAAGGAAACCTACCCGCTGGGCTACACCGAACCGGAGGACGGTTTGATGGCCCCGCAGAAGGTGATCGAACGGATCTCCGCCCTCTCCGGTCCGGAGGCCGTCTACGTCGCCGGTGTCGGCCAGCACCAGATGTGGGCCGCCCAGTTCGTGGACTTCGAACGCCCACGCCAGTGGCTGAACTCCGCCGGTCTGGGCACCATGGGCTACGCCGTTCCGGCCGCCATGGGCGCCCAAGTCGGTAACCCGGACCGGGTGGTCTGGGCCATTGATGGTGACGGCTGCTTCCAGATGACCAACCAAGAGTTGGCCACCTGCGTTATCAACCGCATCCCGATCAAGGTCGCGGTCATCAACAACTCCTCCCTGGGCATGGTCCGCCAGTGGCAGACCCTGTTCTACAACGAGCGCTACTCCAACACGGACCTGAACACCGGCGCCGGCACCGTCCGGGTCCCGGACTTCGTCGCACTGGCGGAGGCCTACGGGTGCGTGGGGCTGCGCTGTGAAAAGGAAGAGGACCTAGACGCCACGATCGCCAAGGCTATGGAGATCAACGACCGCCCGGTCGTGATCGACTTCGTGGTCTCCCGCGACTCCATGGTGTGGCCGATGGTTCCTGCCGGAGTTTCCAACGATGACATTCAGATCGCCCGGGGCCTGACCCCTGACTGGGATGATGAGGACTAACGCTTTACGATGGCACAACACACTCTTTCCGTACTCGTCGATGACATCCCGGGCGTCCTAACCCGGGTCTCCTCACTCTTTGCCCGCCGCGCGTTCAACATTCACTCGCTCGCGGTTGGCCCCTCCGATGTTGATGGCTTCTCCCGCATCACCGTGGTGGTAGACGCCGAAGGGGACCTGTTAGAGCAGGTCACCAAACAGCTGAACAAGCTGGTCAACGTCATCAAGATCGTTGAGCTGACACCGGAGAACTCGGTACAGCGCGATCACCTGCTCATCAAGGTCAAGGCCGACAACCCCACCCGCATCCAGGTGGTCCAGGCCATTGAGCTGTTCCGTGCCCGCGTGGTAGACGTCGCCCCCGACGCGGTGACCATTGAAGCCACCGGCACCAAAGGCAAACTCGATGCCCTCTTAACCGTTTTGGCACCGTTCGGAATCCGTGAGATTGTACGTTCTGGAACGATTGCGGTCGGCCGTGGCTCCAAGTCCATGACCGATAAAGCACTGCGGTAAAAACTTCACCCCTTTTTCAACCACCTCCAAGGAGAACTTAAGTGACTAAGCTTTACTACGATGATGACGCCGATCTGGGCCTGCTGAACGGCAAGAAAGTTGCTGTCATCGGCTACGGCTCCCAGGGCCACGCCCACTCCCTGTCCCTGCGGGATTCCGGCGTTGACGTCGTCGTGGGTCTGGCTGAAGGCTCCAAGTCCAAGGCCAAAGCTGAAGCCGAAGGTCTGACCGTCAAGACCGTCGCCGAGGCCGCCAAGGAAGCCGACATCATCATGATCCTGACCCCGGACCAGGTCCAGGCTCAGGTCTACAAGGAGTCCATCGCGGACAACCTTGAAGCCGGCAACTACCTGTTCTTCGGTCACGGTTTCAACGTCCGCTACGGTTTCATCGAGCCACCAGCCGACGTGAATGTCGCCCTGGTTGCCCCGAAGGGCCCAGGCCACATCGTCCGCCGCGAATTCGAAGCCGGCCGTGGTGTCCCAGCCCTGATCGCCATCGAGCAGGACCCAACCGGTGACACCAAGGACATCGCCTTGGCCTACGCCAAGGGCATCGGCGGCGCCCGCGCCGGCGTCATCGAGACCACCTTCAAGGAAGAGACCGAAACCGACCTCTTCGGTGAGCAGGCCGTGCTCTGCGGTGGCATGTCCCACCTGGTCCAGGCAGGCTTCGAGGTCCTCACCGAGGCCGGCTACCAGCCAGAAATCGCCTACTTCGAGGTGCTGCACGAGCTGAAGCTGATCGTGGACCTGATGGTCGAAGGCGGCATCGCCAAGCAGCGCTGGTCCGTCTCTGACACCGCTGAATACGGTGACTACGTCTCCGGCCCACGCGTGGTCGACGCTGACGTGAAGGCCAAGATGCAGGCTGTGCTGGAAGACGTGCAGAACGGCAACTTCGCCAAGCGCTTCATGGATGACCAGGCTAACGGCGGTAAGGAGTTCAAGGAACTGCGCGCCAAGGGTGAAGCCCACCCAATCGAGGCCGTCGGTAAGGACCTGCGTAAGCTCTTCTCCTGGATCCAGGTCGAAGACGACTACGAAGGCACCGCAGCCCGCTAAATAATCTTGCCGGCCCACCACCATGGCTGCCGGTAAACACTGGACAAGCCGGGTGCTTCTCACCACCATGACGGATGCACCCGGCTTTGCCATTTTCCCGCGACCACAGCACATCTTTTTTCCACCCCGCACTGAATCCCACCGTTAGAGGAACCACACGTGTCCAACGCTAAACCTGTTGTACTCCTTGCCGAAGAACTCTCCCCAGCGACCATTGAAGCCCTCGGCGACGGTTTTGAGATCCGCCAAACTGACGGTGCAGACCGGGCCGCCCTGCTGCCAGCCCTTGCCGAAGCCGACGCCGTGATGGTCCGCTCGGCCACCCAGATGGACGCCGAGGCAATCGCCGCCGCCCCCAAACTGAAGGTCATTGCCCGCGCCGGGGTAGGCCTAGACAACGTGGACACCAAGGCGGCCACCCAGGCCGGTGTCATGGTCGTGAACGCACCGACCTCCAACGTCATCTCCGCCGCCGAACTGACCTGCGGCCACATCCTCGGCTTGGCCCGCAACATCGCCCCAGCCAACCGCGCCCTGAAGGACGGGGAGTGGAAGCGCTCCAAGTACTCCGGTGTGGAACTGTTCGAGAAGAAGCTCGGCGTCATCGGCTTGGGCCGCATCGGCGGTCTGGTCGCCGAACGCATGAAGGCCTTCGGCATGGACATTCTGGCCTACGACCCGTACGTGACGTCCGCGCGCGCCGCCCAGCTGGGCGCCCAGCTGGTGGATCTGGATGAACTGTTGGAGAAGTCTGACTTCATCACTATTCACATGCCGCGCACCCCGGACACCATGGGCATGCTGAACGCTGACGCGTTCGCCAAGATGAAGGACTCAGCGTTCGTGATCAATGTGGCCCGCGGTGGCCTCATCGATGAGGACGCCCTGCACCAGGCGCTGGTCAACAAGCAGATCGCCGGTGCCGCCGTGGACGTGTTCGTCAAAGAACCTTCCACCGACCTAGACTTCTTTGTCCACGACAACGTCGTGGTCACCCCGCACCTGGGTGCCTCCACCGCCGAAGCCCAAGAGAAGGCTGGCGTGTCCGTCGCCAAGTCCGTGCGGTTGGCCCTGGCCGGGGATCTGGTCCCGGATGCGGTCAACGTGGCCGGCGGCCACGTGAACGAGGACGTCCGCCCGGGCATCCCGCTGATCGAAAAGCTCGGCCGCATCGTCTCCTCGCTGGCCAAGGATTCACTGACCGCCGTGGAGATCACGGTGGCTGGCGAGATCGCCAACCAGGACGTGAAAGTGCTGGAGCTGGCCGCGCTGAAGGGCATCTTCTCCGGCCACACCTCCGAACAGGTCTCCTACGTCAACGCACCCGTGCTGGCCGAACAGCGCGGGGTAGCCGTGAACCTGAAGACCACCACCGAGTCGGACGCGTTCCGCAACAAGCTCACCGTGCTCGGCGCCACCTCCTCCGGGGACCAGGTCTCGGTGACCGGTACCCTGACCGGCCCACGTCAGGTGCAGAAACTGATCGGTGTGGATGATTACGAACTGGAAGTCCCGCTGACCGAGCACATGCTCTTCGCCCGCTACCAAGACCGCCCCGGTGTGATCGGTACCTTCGGCCAGATCTTGGGCGGCAACAACGTGAACATTGCAGGCATGCAGGTCTCCCGCAACGTCGCCGGCGACGCCCTGGTGGTGCTGAACCTAGATTCGGCGACCCCGGAAGGCGTCCAGGACGAGATGAAAGAGAAGATCGGCGCGACCGTCGTCTCCGAAATCGACTTGGAAGACTAACCTCAACACCCAACTACGTCTCGGCGGCGACGGCACGGCAGCAGGTCTGACACTTTCGGACCGGCCGCACCGTCGCCGCTTTGCGTGAACAACGAATCAGGTAACGTACTTATCGTGAGCACACAGCAGCAGACCTATTACCTTACGACCGCCATTGCCTACCCCAACGGGGAACCGCATATCGGCCACGCCTACGAATACATCGCCACCGACGCGATGGCCCGGTTCAAACGCCTCGACGGCTACGACACCTTCTTCTTGACCGGGACCGACGAGCACGGCCAGAAGATGCAGCAGACCGCCGAGAAATTGGGGATGGCGACCGCAGATCTGGCGGCCCAGAACGCTGCCGTGTTCAAGCGCATGGACGATGAGGTGCTCAACGTCTCCTACGACCGGTTCATCCGCACCACGGACGAGGATCACCACCGCTCCAGCCAAGAGATCTGGCGCCGGATGCAGGCCAACGGGGACATCTACTTGGATAAGTACGCCGGCTGGTACTCCATCCGGGACGAACGGTTCTTCACCGATGAAGAAACCGAGGTCCGTGAGGACGGCGAACGCGTCGCGATCGAGACCGGCACCGAGGTCACCTGGACCGAAGAAGAGTCCTACTTCTTCCGCCTGTCCGAATACCAAGACAAATTGCTGGCCCACTACAAGGCTAACCCTGAGTTCGCCGGCCCAGACTCACGCTTCAACGAGGTCATCCGTTTCGTCGAGGCCGGTCTGCAGGATTTGTCGATCTCCCGGACCAGCTTCGACTGGGGGATCACCGTGCCCGTTCAAGAAGACTCCGACCAAGACCACGTGATGTACGTGTGGGTGGATGCACTGACCAACTACCTCACCGGCGTTGGCTTCCCCGACACCGAATCCGAGTCGTTCGGGAAGTTCTGGCCGGCTGATCTGCACGTGATCGGTAAAGACATTTCCCGGTTCCACTGCATCTTCTGGCCGGCCTTCTTGATGTCAGCCGGGATCGAGTTGCCCAAGCGGGTCATGATCCACGGGTTCCTGCACAACGAGGGCCAGAAAATGTCCAAGTCCTTGGGCAACACCGTTGGCCCCGAGGAATGGGTCGCCAGGTACGGTCTGGATGCGGTCCGGTTCTTCCTGCTGCGGGAATTCCCGTTCGGTCAAGACGGCTCCTACTCCCACGATGCAGTGGTGGGGCGCAAGAACGCGGACCTCGCCAACAACTTGGGCAACCTAGCTCAGCGCTCCCTGTCCATGATCTTCAAGAACTGTGATGCACAGATTCCGCACCCGGACACCTACACCGAAGCCGATGAAGCGATCCTGGCGCAGGCCGAAGGGCTGTTGCAGCTCAGCCGCGAGGATTACGAGCTGCAGGACTTCCACGACGCGCTGGAGAAGACCTGGCATGTCCTAGGGGAAGTCAACGCCTACTTCGCCGATCAACAGCCGTGGGTCCTGCGCAAGACCGATGAGACACGGATGAAAACTGTGCTGTACGTGACCGCAGAGATCGTTCGCAAGATCGCGTTGCTGCTCCAGCCCGTTATGCCGGAATCAGCCACCAAATTGCTCGATGCGCTCGGTATTGAAGCTAGCGGGGACGCCGGGGCCACCAACGCCTCCAACACCGGCCCGCGTAGCTTCGCGGCCTTCGACGAGCCACTGGTGCCGGGTACCCCGATCGATAAACCGGTCGGCGTGTTCCCACGGCACGAAGAGCCGGCCGAAGCGTAAGAAGCTACTTGTGAGTTGACCGGGGAGGCTACTGTTGAGTCACCCCGGAATCATGCGGCTAGCGCGGAAGCGAGATTACCGCTAAGTTTGGTGCATGGCCACCCGACTGTTTGCTGCAATCTACCCGCCCGAGCAGGCGCTAGATGAGGCTGCCCACCTGTTAGATCAGGTGCGGGCAGAGACCGGGATTGGTCTGCGCTGGATGCCACTACGCCAGTGGCACATCACGTGTGCGTTCTACGGTCAGAGCTCTGCCGGGACGGCTGCCGACATCGATCAGGCACTGGCCCGGATTGGCAACGGCTACCCAAGTTTTGCGCTGTCTTTGCAGGGGGCCGGGCATTTCGGCCACCGCACCCTTTGGTTGGGTGTTGGTGGCGCCGGGGAAGATCAGCTCGCACGGCTCAGTGCCGAGGCACGCCAGGCTGGGGAGGCAGCCGGTCTTGAGATGGGTCCGGAACGAGCCTTCACCCCACACCTGACCGTGGCACGGCGATCGGTCAGGGGACGTTTCCGGGATCGGCAAGCAGAACGTGGTCACCGCCGGCAAGTACGCCAAGCACGTAAGCACGGCTTTGCGGAAGATATTCCGCCGCCGATCTTGGGTACCGACGAGATGGATTTCGCGGTGCGGGCGTTGAGTATCTTCCGTGGCCGCACGTTCGTGGCCGAAGAACTCGTTCTAGTGGAATCAACGCTGGGGGATGGTCCCGGCGGGGGAGCACACCACCAACCGTTGGCCAGTTACCCCTTGCGCGGTGCAGCGTGAGGAACACCGAGCAGAAAAAACCGTACTTTCGGCCACCAACCCTGGTGCCGGGAGCCGTCAAAGGTTTTAGCCACCGCGGCAGCGACATGTCCAGAGAAAACACAGCGGCCGCATTTCAGGCGGTCGCCCAATTAGGGTTCCGGTACTTCGAGACGGATTTGCGCACCACACTGGATGGCAAGCTGGTGTGTTTCCATGACTCGGTGTTGGATCGGGTTACGGATCGTCGCGGGCCAATCAGTAAGTACACGTGGGATGAGCTCAAAGACGTGCGGGTTGGCGGGGAACCGATCCTGCTGTTTGAGGAACTGCTGGCCACGTTTCCCGATCATCATGTCAACGTGGATCTGAAGGACAGCGCCTCCAGCCAATACTTGGGTCGGTTGATCCGCCGCTATGATGCGGCCGAACGGGTTTTGGTGGGCTCGTTCCAAGACAATCACCGGATCAATTTCTTCAGATCGTTCCCTCGCTACCGGAATGTGATGGCTTCCTCCGGTGGGCAACGCTGCCTGACCATGCTCTGGTCGGTTTCCAGGCTCGGGGTGAATGCTGCCACCTTGGCGGTGGGTAAGCGCATGCGCAAGCAGCTGCTGATTGATGCGGCTCAGGTGCCGGTCTATGAGAAGGTTGTTCGGGTCACTGACCGGCGATTTATTGAGTTCTGCCATGCGCTGGGCATTGAGGTGCACGTGTGGACCATCAATGATCCGGCCACCATGGAGCAACTCATCGACTTGGGTGTGGACGGGCTCGTCAGCGATGACGGCCCAGCACTGGCGGGTGTGCTGGACCGTCATGGCTTCTGGCCCCAATAGGGCCATTGGTTATTCGGGGCTACTCGGTGAGCGCCTGAACGGGCTCCAGTTTCAACGCTCGGCGGGCCGGCACCGTGGCGGCCAGCATGGCGCAGGCCAGTGCCACCACGATGGTGGCCGCGATCGCTAGCCACGGAACGACAAACTTCGCTTCGTCTGTCACCATGACCGCGTTCGCGCCGAGCCACCCGTAAATGACGCCGAGCACGCAACCCACCAGGACCGCCACCATACTGATGAGCAGCGCCTCCAGTGTGAGCATTGACCGCAAACCGGACTTGGTGAGTCCGATAGCCCGCATCAGGCCATTTTCTCGCTGGCGTTCAATGGTCGAGAGCGTCAGGGTGTTCGTGACGCCGATAAAGGCGATGATCAACGCTACCGCAAGCATGGCATTGACGATCGAGAGCAACACATTGATGATCTGCTCGAACATGGCCCGTTCAAAGATGGAACCAAACACCACGGTCGGTTCAACACCGAAGGCCTTGGCGAGTTCGTCACGGTAGTCCTCAAGGTCGCTGCTGGCCAACGGAGCGGAGAGCTGCACCAGATAGAACCCAAGCTCTTGGTCGCCGGTAGGGAAGTCAGCCTTGTTGGCCAACGGATCCAGCGGGTACATGAAAGGACTCTCCTTGGCGGTGAGCTTTACGGAACCAAGATCCATGGTTTCCCCAGCCGGGACCATACGGGTGAACACTTCGCCCGAGGCCGGACCTGCCAGCCCTAACCGGTTGACCTTTTTCATCTCCTCCTGATCCACCAGCAGCACAGAGCGACCATTGGCGGCGGTCATGGTGGAGACCGGAACAATATTGCCGGTGTGCTTCTTGACCAGCTCGCTGGCATTAGCCAAGGCCTGCTCCGGGGACAATGGCTGATCGGTGCCGCTGGCCTGGACATACACATCAACCGGCATAGCCTCATCCATGGTCTCGTTGACCGAGTGTTTGACGGTTTCTGCGCCGGTGATCATCATCATGATCAGGGTGGTACCAATCAGCAGCGCGGCAGCGGTGGTCGCTGAGCGGCGCGGGTGCCGGACAGCATTCAATCTTGCCTGCGCGCCCGGGACTCCCAGCGGTTTGAAGAGCTGCCCGAAGACTGACACTAGCGCCGGGATGAAAGCCGGGGTGAGGACGAGGACACCGATGAAGGAGACGAGCCCGACCACCATGGCGAGGAAGAGCTGTGCTTCGACGAACACGAAGAAGTAGAGTCCAGCCGCGCCGAGTCCCAGTAGCAGGAGTCCAGAGATGATCCGCAGAACGGAAAGGCGTTTGCTGCCGGTCTCCAACAGCTCTGGTGCTAGTGCGGCGACCGGTTGGACTTTGGTGGCGTTACGGGCCGGTCGCCAGGCCGCCAAAAGGGTGGCGAGGGTGCCAACGAGTAACGGCCACAAGACTGAAGCCGGCGTTGCTGTGAAGGCGATGAAGTCAATGTTCCAGATCGCTCCAGCCAAGGCTAGCGCCCCGGCCAGCAGGCCCAAGCCGATCAGGACGCCGATCGCGGAGGAGATCAACCCGATGAGGAAGGCTTCACCCAGCACGGTGCGGAACACCTGGGCTTTGGTCGAGCCGACGATGCGCAGCAGGCCCAGCTCCCGGGTTCGCTGGACGATGATCACCGCGAAGGTGTTATTGATGACCAGGGTCATGACGGCCATGGCGATCAAGGAAAAGACGGTCAGGACCATGGCGATCGGTAAGAAGTCACCGCCGCTGGAACTCTGGTCGGTTATGTAGCCTTCGACCGTAATGGCCTTCAAACTTTCGATTTCAGTTGGTGTGAAGGTCCCGGCAATCTGGCTGGCCACCACATCAGCGTCTTGTGGTGCTGTTCTGATCACCATTTCCACCGGTGCGGCTTGAACTTGGGTGAGGAGCTCTTCCTGCGCAAAGATCTGGATGGTGCCGGCCAACTGGGGTGTATGCAAGGTTCTGATGATGCCTGAAACCTTCAGCATGTGTTGGCTAGGTTCGTCCCCGGACTGGAACTCTGTTTTGATCTCGTCACGGAGGTTGATCTGATACTTCTCGGCACTGGCCTGATCGATCACTACCTCGTGCGGGTTCCGTGGGGTGGACCCGGTCACCAGCGTGAAGGGAAACTGCTTGACGTTGTTCGGCAAACCGATGGCCGTCATGGTGCGGCGCTGGTTTTCTTGTGTGGTGAGCTCACCGTAGGCGCGACGCAGATAGTACGCGTGCTCAACCTGCGGTAGGCTCTGCACCCGCTGGAGCAACTGCGGCGAGAGCGCCCTGTCGAGCGCTGCAAGGTCGTCGGTATCCCGGGTGACCAGTACGGTTGAGTTCTTGTACATGGCACCCAGGGAATTGTTCAGGGTGGCTTGGGAAGAGGAGACACCGGCCAGGGAGGCCGTGAAGAAGGCGATCCCCACGATAATGGCCATCACCATGGCGGTGTAGCGGCCACGTTGGGCTTTCAGCTGGGCACGAGCAAGTCTAAGCATGATTCACCGCTCCTTCACGTAGGGCGGTCAACCGCTGGGTGATCTGCTCGATCGTGGGGTGCTGCAAGATCCCGGCGATCTGCCCGTCCGCCAGCAGCACGACTTGGTCGGCATAGCCAGCGGCCACCGGATCGTGGGTGACCATCACCACGGTTTGATTCAGCTGGTCGACGCTGGTGCGCAGCAGCCGGAGAACTTCAGCGGAGGTCACCGTGTCGAGGTTGCCGGTCGGCTCATCCCCGAACAACACCGCTGGTCGAGTCAGCAGGGCGCGGGCGATTGCCACGCGTTGTTGCTGGCCACCGGAGAGCTGGCTCGGCTTGTGGGAGAGGCGTTCGGCCAGGCCGAGATTGTGCACCACGTTCTGGTACCAGCCCTGGTCGACCTTCTTGCCAGCTAAGGCGAACGGAAGCTGGATGTTTTCCGCTGCGGTCAAAGTCGGAACCAAGTTGAAGGCCTGGAACACGAATCCGATGTGTTCGCGGCGTAACTTGGTGAGCTGGTTGTCATTCAGCGTGGTCAGTTCCATGCCACCGACCCGCACCCCGCCTTGGTCTGCTCGGTCGAGTCCTGCTAAACAGTGCAACAGCGTGGACTTACCAGAACCAGAAGGACCCATGATGGCCACGAACTTCCCTGCGGGGATAGTCAGGTTCACGCCATTGAGGGCGTGCACAAGCGTCTCGCCACTGCCATAGGTCTTGGTCAGGCCAACGGCTTCAATCGCCGGAGGCTTGTGCGTCGGTGGGTATGGGGCATTGGGGGCGGGTGAAGTAGTCATGTCCCCATCTTGTCCCACGGCGAGAAGTTAGCGCATCGCCTTTCGAGCGGGTCTTGATCTCAGTGATGTCAGACCCCAGGATGACAGGGCTAGTCCTCAACGCCCAGATCGATGCCACTTTGGTAGGCCATCACGACAGCTTGGACACGGTCGCGGGCGTGCAGTTTGGAAAGGATCCGACCCACATGAGTTTTCACCGTGGCCTCGGAGAGGAAGAGTTCGGTGGCGATCTCCTGATTCGACAGGCCGCGGGCTATCAATTCATAGACCTCGCGCTCTCGGGCCGTAAGCGTATTAATCAGCTCGTTGACCTCTTGATGGGCTTCGGGCTTCTTGGTCAGCTGTGGCCCCAGCTTGGTGATCAACCGTCGGGTGGCGCTCGGTGCAATGACGGCGTCCCCTTGGTGCACGGTCCTAATCGCGGCCAGTAGCTGTTCCGGAGGAGTGTCCTTGAGCAAGAAACCGCTGGCGCCGTGTTCAATTGCCGAGAGCACGTACTCATCAAGATCGAAGGTGGTGAGCACAATGATTTTCGGGTGTGGGCCCGGTCCGGACAGGATTTTTTGGGTGGCTGCGATCCCGTCAAGCTTTGGCATGCGGACATCCATCAGGACAACGTCAGCGTTACGCACCGCGTTGGACGCACAGGCCGCCATGCCGTCCTCCAATTGGGCGCTGACCTGAAGATCAGGCTGGGAGTTGATGAGCATCGCGAAGCCGGATCGGACGAGAGCTTGATCGTCAACGACGGCAACATTGATGGGTGTTTCTGTCATGGTTGTCATTTCTGTGGGTAGGGGATAAAGACTGTCAGAATGAAGCGTCCGTCCGGGTGCGGGGCCGCATTGATGGTTCCTCCCACCAATCGGACACGTTCTTCGATACCGACCAGACCTTGGCCGGCCCCGGTGTGGGATAGCGCGCTCGCGGGCCGAGCGGATGCGCCTTGGTTGGCGCGTTGGTTCGCGATCTGGATCTGCAACCCACGGTTCTGCCACGCGAAGCTCAACACAACGGGTTCGGAGGCATCCCCATGTTTGAGGGCGTTTGTCAGACCTTCCTGCACCGCCCGGTAGATGGCCAACTGCGTGACCGGATTGAACACGTCGCGGGCCTCACCCGAAGTCTCGGCTTTGATTGTAAGTCCGGAGACCTCCATGGCTTCGACCAGTTCCACGATGTCTGACATTTGGGGCTGCGGTCGGCCTTCGGCCTGGCCGGGAGCGCGCAAGATGCCTAATAGTTTGCGCATATCGCTGAGCGCATCACGACCGGTTTCGGCGATCGTATCCAGGGTTTCGACGGCTACTTCAGGTTGGGCGGCTGCAGCGTAGCGGGCCCCGTCAGCCTGGGTGATGATGACAGAAAGCGAGTGCGCGACAATGTCGTGCATCTCTCGTGCGATGTGCTGGCGCTCGTCTGCGGCGGCCAGTGCTCGAGCGTTCCTTGCTTCCGCCTCTAGGTATGCCGTGTACTCGGCCAATGCTTGCCGGTGATTCTGGCGGGAGCGGGCCAGATCGCCTAAGGACCATGCCACCGCGCAGATCAGGATGCTCAGACCAGCCAAGAGCACGGATACAAAAAGAATGCTCATGAACTCGCTGTAGTTCTGAGCCTGTGTCAGCAGGGACGCGCCCAAGGCAATGGCACCAAAGATGGCAGTGATGATGCCCGCCCGCGCAGCCCACCGCGGGGCGTAGGCGGCGAGCCAGTAGACGGTCATGGGCACGCCGACAAAATGAACCCCGGAGCTGATCCACTGAAGATTGACCAGTTGAACGATCGAAGCGACAACCACGACGGCCGCGGCTTGGATGGGCCATTTGCGGCGGAACATGTAGGGCAGCAGCATGCCCAGACCAACGAGCATGTGCACTATCGTCAGATCGAGGCCCCACACCCCGGCGCTGAACATGTAAAACAGCGCAAGCAACAGCGCCATGACGATCGAGTCAACCAGAAGGGGGTGACGTCGCCAGAAAGAATCTCGGGGAATCAGCAGCGCAGTTTGCATGGTGATTCCATGTAACCACGCGGCAGGGCCGCAAAGCATCAACCTTGAGTCCGATGTTGCACCAGCTCAAAATATCCGCAGGAATGCCTGCCGGGGCGGGGCGTCTTGATAGGTTGAATAGAGGCCGACTCAGCAGTAGTGTCTGCCACGCGATTTTCAATAGGGTGGGATACTCGGGTGAGACCAGAGGCACATGATTCAGCATGGGCAAAGATCAAGCGTAAGAAGCCTAGAGCTTTGCTGCGCAAGGCCGCCGCAGAGGTCGCTGAGCATGGTGCGGTCGGATTCGTCAGACGCGCGACCAAAGCCGTGGTGACCGGGTCCGTACCAGAAGCCGAACTGCCTGAACTGCCGCGCATCCAGACACTGCAGGAGCTGAGAAAGCACTATAGGCAGCTAGCCACACCCAAACGAGTCTCTCTTGACGACCGCCAGCGGAAACTTCTTGAAGAATTCCTACTGAGGAAAGATCTACCAGGACTAGAAAGGTATTTCCGCCGAAACGCAGCCAAAGTTGGGCGCAGTAATGCTCTGAGCAATCTCAGGGAACAGCTTGAGCAACTCGTGTTGCTCGTCCAGGTACCGCTCGACGGCTTGGACAGTGGCTTAGACCACCGAGTGGGTGGCATCCCTGAAGGCAAGCACGCAAAGCTGACGATCGATAGTGCTGCCAACGAAGACAAAAGTCTTTTCTCGTTGGCTGACAACCCGACACTGATCCGTGAGCTTTCGGGAATGGGCCCGGCTCAATTTCTCATCCAGCAATGGCAGCACAATGCAGAACGCATCCGGAAGCAGCAACCGCAGCTGGTGGAGGTCAACGATCTAGGGATGGCGGGACTGGCAGGTCTCCGAGCGGCTTGTGATGCCCAATTGCCGACCGTGTTCGCTGGAACCATTAAACGCATTGAAGGAACAGATTATTGGTCTGTGCTGGCCCGGAAGCTGCAACACATCATTCTCCAAGAGGCCGCGGAAGTGCGTCTGAACTCACGAACGCAGGCTGAGCTCGCTGTTGAACTTGGCGTTGCTGTGGAACGCATCAAACTTGATACAAGCGGTCAATTGGTGGATTTGGAGCCACTGTCGTTTGCCAAGAAACGTGCCGCATCCATTCTGAAGGGACCGACTTACCGTAAGCACCCGCAGGATCTGGAGGTGGCGAATCACTACTGCAATGACTCGCAGATCGAAATCCCGCCGCACGCGTCCACCAAGATCAGCATTCCACCCCACTTTGGAGAAGACCCGTTCGCGGACAACAACTGGCGGTTCAGTTTTCACTCCCTGCGTTGGAGCGACCGACTCCGGCGCAGTTACGTCAAGACCAAAGAAGAGACGTTCCGAGACACCCATCTACGTGTGATCAAGAGATGGATCCGCAGCTACGGGGATCCTGCTAACCCGGAAGCTCCCAACCAAGCCTGGTCGGACATGGGGACAGGGATCCGTAGCCGTGGAATCGCTGTAGCCCTCTACAGTTACGGGTATGACGCTGAGCTCGTCGCAGCACTCAAAACTCATTTGGAATGGCTGCTGGATGAAAATAACTGGCCGGCACGCGGGAACCATCTGCTGCACGTTTATCGGGGAATTTACGACACCGCGGCCGTGCTCGGGGACACCCGGGCAGAGGACAAAGCGCTTGAGCTGATTTATGAGTACTTGCGGGCAGAAATCACCGAAGAAGGCGAAGATACCGAAGGCTCGCTCATGTACCAGCTCGCCAACAGGCAATGGTCCAAAGAAATCGTCAACGAGCTGGAAACCGATGGCCAAGAAGTTCCTGAAGACATCAAGGAACGAGTCCGTCGCATGGTCAATATTGGCTTTTACGCCACAGATGCCGGCGGAAACATGGCGCAATACGGTGATTCCAACCATGTGGTGAGGAAACCTGTCACCGTTGGATCAAAACTTCCAGCACCATATGGTGATCACAGGACCGTCAAACCTCTCTATATTTACCCGAAAGCGGGCATTGCTTGCGTCCGCTCAAAGAATACAAACCTGGAAGAGTCCACGTTCGCGATGCTCCGTGTGCATCCACCTGGGCCGAAACAAACACACGGTCATGACGACCATGGCCAGGTACTCCTGAGTTTCGGCAAGTACCAAGTGCTACGTGATTCAGGCAGGTTCGATTATTCAAGAGATCCACGTTCGCTTTACCTAAAATCTGCCGCGGCTCACTCTGTTGCTCGATCCTCAGATCCAAAGAAGCGACCGCTCGATTGCGTGCGGGGAGAATTCGGTCCTGTGACTGAAGGTGAGACATTCAGGGCAGTTAGAGCCATCAGCCAATACGCCGAAGACATCACTTGGTATCGCACACTCGTCGTTCACGACAGTGGAGAAGTCGACATCTACGACTACTGGGATGCGCCGGAAGGAGAGACCTTCGAGCTCCTGTGGCAAGTGGATCAGCTACACCTAAGCAGAGATAGTAATGGTAGCTGGCGCTTGGCAACTGGGACGCACAAGGTTGCGACTCTCACGGTGAGTCTTCCAGATCGAGAAGTAGATGTTCTGCGCGCCCAGAAGATACCCCTGGCCGGGTGGCGAGCCGATGCATATGCGTCTTTAGTGGCCTCGAACACATTTGTGGTGGCCGGATTGCCTGCAAATACGCTGATTCGAACCTCATTCAAGCGGCTACATCACACTGAAACACCATAGACAGTGAGAACGTGTGAGTCGGGCGTTGCAGTGGATACGGTCTTGAGAAAAAATACGAAGAGATCTAGTTTTCATCCGATACATGCCATGCAACAAGACAGTAAAAAATAAACTTGTAAGAAGCCGAAATTGAGGAAAATTGCCGATTCGAAGAATAGCGCGCGCACTTGGACTTAGTAGCCGGGCCCGGAATACTGTGCCTAGGAGTCCTCACCTTCATCCGTCTAAGCGCCTGACAGGCTATTCGCAGGAACTGGCTGATTTGACGGAAGATCAGAACAGTCGGCTCATTCGCAAATACCTCAAAGAGAACGCTCAAGACATCAAGGGAAGTCTGTCACAACGGATGGCGCAGAAGCAGTTCCAGCAACTGTTTGAACTGCTATCGATACCGCTTGATGGCCTCGACAATGGCCTAGTTGAGCCCACTGGCCAATCGTTTTCAGAACTTCGAGAGCTGGGCGAAGCATTTGTCGTCAGTGACAAGCATTTTCGAGATGACACGATCTTTGGCCTAGGCAGGGAATGGTTTAACCGTCAAGGTCTTCCAAGTGACCAAGGACCGAAGGACTTCCTCCAAACAACAACTAACGAGATTATTGCGCAACTACGTGGCTCTAAGAGCCACTGGTTGGTTCTAGGTGATGTAGGACTGGCTAGCCTCGCGGGGTTGTGGGCAGCGCGACAAGTAAATCTTCCAGTCGTGCTTCAGCTTGATCACTTGGCACCTAGGACTCTCGAGGAAGACCACGCTTGGGCTGTCCTTAGTCGAAAAATTTTGCGCGTATTTCTGCAAGAAGTTGAGTGGGCGGTCACAGATGACGTGGAGACCGCAGAGTTAGCCATCCGTTTTGGAGTTCAGGCAGAAAAACTTGTCGATTCGAATGGTGTAGTGATCAAGGGAACCCGTCCTCTTGACTTTGCGGGGGAGGAAGCGGCCTTTATCGCAAACGATTCCTCGTTCAAAGCCACAAATCAAGACAAGAAACTTGCCACTCGCTACCGCCAGCTCGGCGAAGTGCATGTTAGACCACACAAGCCCGTCTCCCTACCGTTACCTCCCACTTATTGGGAGGACCCCTTCAACGACGCCAATTGGCGTTTCAGTTACCACACCTTCAGATGGGCCGACGTGTTACGCCGGGAGTACCTAAGAACGGGGAACGAAGAGCTTAAAAAACTGCACATACTAATTCTTAAGCGGTGGGCCAGAACATGTCTAGAAAGCAATAACCACGAACTGATTTCCCACGTCTGGTCAGATATGGGTGCCGCGATACGAAGCCGCAGCGTGGCGTTGGCGCTACACACCTACGGATATGATCCAGAGCTGGTTGCCTTACTGCATTACCATTTGGAATGGCTCAAAGACCCGGCGCATTGGCCAGCACGAGGCAACCACTTGCTCCATGTATACAGGGCACTCTATGCCATGGGCCATGTACTTAATGATCTCGATACCGTGGCAAAAGCGCGTGCGTTGATCTTCGAGTATCTGCGCAACTCGATTTCACCTGAAGGCGAAGACTTCGAGGGATCGCTGATGTACCAACGAAGCAACATGAGTTGGGCAAAGCAAGTTGTAGCCGAGATCGAGGCATGTGCCTCCCAAGCAGTACCAGATGACATCCAAAGTCGCATCGCAAAGATGGCGAACGTAATTGCCTACGCGACCGACTATGGCGGCTATCAAGCTCAATATGGTGATTCGAATAAACACAAAGGCCCAGTATTCAAGATCGGCGACAAGCTCCCGGTCGCGGATGAGGAACACACTACGATTCGTGGTCTGCACGTCTATCCGCGGGCCGGTCTCGGGTTTATTCGGTCCGAGCAGACGGAGAACCCCGAACATAATGTGTTTGCGATGCTCCGCGCCTACCCACCAGGAGACAAACAAGTCCATGCACATTCAGATCATGGCCAGGTGCTCATCAGCTTTGGCGGCACCCAAGTACTCCAAGATTCGGGTCGATACACTTATGGAAGTAATCCTCGTACCTGGTACCTGAAATCGGTCCGGGCGCACTCTGTCGCTGTAGCGACTAACCGAGAAGATCGACAAAAAACGGTGCGTGGTGATTTCACCTATCAAATCGACGATCCAAGCTTCAGAGCTATCGCTGTGTCAGCACAATACGACGAGACAACAAGGTGGCATCGAACCCTCTGCGTTCACAGCAGTGGTGACATAGATATCTATGACTATTAGGAAACTGAAGAGGAAAAGACCTTTGACACATTTTGGCAATTCGGTGACTACCTCGTAGAGCAGACTTCTCCGAACAGTTGGAAAGCGGTGCAAGAAGGGCATCCGACCATCAGCATCGTGTCGAGCCACGCTCCTAACGGGTGCGTAATCGCTCGCGGTGAAACGAATCCGTTTGCAGGCTTTCGGTCCAACGGATACAAACAATTCTTGCCCGCCACGAGATTGCAACTGGAGCAGTTGCCGCCAAACAAGCTGATCCGGACCACAATACGGATTTCGAAATTGCCGAATGCCTAGTGGTGTAAGTAAATTGCAAGACGGTGCTGAGTGCTTCCAAGGACACTCCGTGCGCATCCACCTGGGCCAAGACAAGCACGTGGTCATGACGACCACGGTCAGCTACTCGTGAGTTTCGGTAAGCACCAAATTCTTCGCGACTCTGGGGCAGTACGACTGCTCACGGGATCCACGCTCGCTCTACCTAAAATCCGCGGCGGCACACTCTGTTGGTCGATCGGGCAGGTTGGGGGACGGCACCCACGCAGCTACATCTCTTAGAATGAATTGCTTATCTCAAGTTTGGAAGTGTGCGGATTCGGATTTCCAGACCGTCGGGAGAGGGAAGAGACATGAAAACATTTCATGGGGATGAGAACACTCTGATGGGACACAGATTAGATGCTTGTCGTCGATTCGAATCGAGCACAATCGTTCTTCTGAATGAACTTGGGACAAACAGACTTGTTCGTACAATTTTCCGCTGGATTATTTGAGCGGTCACCGACGACCTGAAACTTCCGGTCCAACGGTAAGCGAATCTATCCGGTTGGGATGAAGCTAAAACACCAAATCCGATTTTAGTGTCATTCGCATCCATGCTGCCGAATGTGGTGTGTCCTGTCGATTAGAAACGTTATACTAAACTGGATCGATTTTACTGACTAGTACAAGAGAATTGCGGGGTAGAGTGTCTACAGGGATAACCGGATGAAGCGCGGCGTCCCCAGAGCTCCACTTATTTATGAACGTTGAATTGCAATGGTATTCATGCGAAGCGCATGAAGTCGACTCGCGAGAAGTGCTCAATAATTTTTTCCCGCATAAGGCACTCATCCCTCAGCCTAGTAGCTTTAACGTCCACATAGTTCCGCTAACAAAATTTCTTATCTATGACGGACAAGAAATGGGGGACTGGTGGAGAGGTTTAACAGCGCTCCTGCACGAGACTAATCGGAGTTTGTTGCTCGTAGGGGACTGTGGTTGGAGGGAAGCATTGTATGCGATCCGACAGCTAGAATCTGTCACCGATGAAAAGCGGAAGCTACCCGTCTATCTGTACCTCTCCACAGATACGGTTGATACGCCACGGGAACGGCCGCTGGTCGGAACACTAGCACGACTCAACTTAGAGGACGAGCAAGATGCAACCCTCATAGAACTGCATCGATCGCTTAAAGCAGTGGGTCTCTACAGCACGGTAATCTCATGGTCTGCCCTGCCCGAGAAACTAACCTCTGGACAAATGGGAATTGGCGTCAAACAAGATCATATCGCTTGGCCTAGTTATTTTCAGAAAGAATTTGAACTGTGGAAGGAGCCGCCCACTCCCACATACAGGCGGCAAGTTCCAGGTAAACGGCTTCTCGTCATAGCAAACACGTACCCTTCCGAGTCGTCAATCTACCGAAACGGATTCATTCATCGACGGGTACTCGGATACAAACGGCTGGGCTACGAAGTCGTGGTCTTTGTGCTAGGAGATCATTTTAGGCAAAATAAAGATTATGAGTATGAGGGCGTACAAGTTTTCATAGGCAATCGGCATCACTTAGCCGGTCATATCAGCGACAGTGCGAAGTATGACGCGTACTTGGTCCATTTCGTGAATGAAGGCATGATAGAGCCTTTGGTTCATCTAAAAGTTAAGGAACCAGTGATCGTGTGGCTTCACGGTTTCGAGACTGAAGCTTGGCATAGAAGATGGTTCAACTATTTAGAGTCGAGCGGGGACATTCGAGAGGCTCTGAGGCGGAAGTCTTCGTACTATGCCCATCAGAATTCTTTCATGTCGTATCTGTTTGGTACGAAAGAGCTTGATCTGACTTTTGTCAACGTCTCGGAATGGTTCCAAAACCATATCGTAGAACCGGATGCGGGAGTGCCAATCACTAATGGCCAGATAATCCATAATCTTGTAGACCGCGAAGTTTTCTCGTTTCGTGGGAAAAAACCCTCAGATCGGTTACGAGTGTTGTCCCTACGACCTTATGCGTCGTATAAATACGCCAACGACATAACGATTGAGGCAATCCTAGAGGCTGCAAAACGGCCTTGGTTTAGGGACTTCTCGTTTACGATAGCTGGGATGGGACCGCTATTTGAACCTACCACAGCCAAGATTAAACATTTGTCCAACGTCCGCTTGGTAAATAGGTTTTTTAACCACCATGAAATTAAAAGACTCCACGACACTCATGGAGTCTTTCTAGTTCCAACCAGGTTTGACTCGCAGGGTGTTTCGGCTGGAGAAGCTATGAGCTCTGGTTTAGTAACTATATCAACGGCAGTCTCGGCAATACCGGAATTTATTGAACATGAGAAGTCTGGGTTGCTCGGAGCTCCTGAGTCCCCGAATGATATTGTCCAATTTTTAGAGAGAATTTATTTTGATCCTGAATTCTATCAACAAATATCAATCCAGGGGAGTGCATCGATTGGCGCGCAATGTGACGCTAGGAACACCATCCTGCGTGAGCTTGATCTGATCGAAAACGTGGTGTCACTTTGATTGATTGGAAGACGCAGTTCGAGCTGCTGGAAGAACAGCTTGAGCATATGTTAGTAATGGTTGCGAAACGTTTCGAAGAAAAAGAAAAAACAATAGAATATCTGTCTGAATTGTCTATTGTTCGAATCAAAAGTCTTGATGTGCTCCCCTCGAGCAACAAGTCAGATTTCGTAAGTGTCGTTTGTGTAGCTAACGGTCCTGACTTGGAATACGCCTTACTCGGGGGAGAAAGAAGCGCTGAGGATCCTGTGTTTCAGAGATCAAACACATTCGAGGTCTCAAAGATCGATATCTTATCAGGCAGTATCCGGTTGGTGGCTCGGAGTCGGAATAAACCAAGCACTGCTGTGACTAAAACTTTGGAGAAAATTCAATGACTGCAACCATGCCAGTAATTCAAACGAAACCTTTTAAGATCTTAGCATTTGGGTTTATAAATCTGAATACCATTGACGGCTCTGCCTTTTTTATGGCAGCACTTGCAGCAATGCTTGGAGGGCGTCCTGGAGTAAACGTTGATTTGTTATCACGGTGGCGTATTACAAAAACACACGTAGTTGACGAACTGCATACTCTGGAGAATGTCAAAATTATTGACCCCTTTGAGAGTCAATTTGAGGGGCCATACGAGGTTTCACTCAGTGGTAATTCACTGGACAGGAAGCAAAGCGCACGACTGCTTCAGTTCTTAGACGATAAGTTCGAATACGACGCAATCATTATTCGTGACAACGAGACTGCGGCTAGATTTTTGAAACTGTGCCCCAAGTCCGCTGGTAAGACTCACGTCTATGTGACGCGTTTCGCTTTTACCGATAGAGACGTACCATCCGAAGAGCGGCACTGGGTAAAAATCCTGTCAGAGGCGGGTGCTCAATTCATCGCCCAAACTCCCGAGATGCGGGATCAAATCTTATCGAAATGCACGGAGCTAGATTCTGAAGATATTTTTATACTAAAGCCGTTTGTTCCGGATCCCTATAGTGCTTTCGAAGATTATAAGCAGCCGGAAAGACCACACCGACTCGTTTACACTGGAAAGTTTTTCCCTGACTGGATTCCGGAGAAGATACTGTCAGGCTTCAATACTGCAAGGTTGCAAACGCCTGACTTGGAATTGGTTGTGGCTGGCGATGCATTCCGTGATGATCCAGAAAATCCGAATTTCGTTAGAGAGACTAAGTGGTTACTCAACAATTCCCAGAATGTTAGCTGGGTAGGCGGTGTCACGCGAGTGATTTCCAGGGAACTGATAAGCAACAGTGATGTCGGTATCGGGTGGCGGTCACCTAGCTTAGACGCAAGCACAGAGTTTTCGACCAAAATACTCGAATATGGTGCGTTAGGTAAACCCTCCATAGTAAATCCTTCGCCAGTGAATGTTGCGATTCTAGGTGAGGACTATCCTCTTTATGCTTCCACGATGACCGAGTTCATCAATTTATTGCGGAACTTACCATCAATGAGGACGGAGGTTGAAAGGGCTGCCAAACGTTGTTACGAAGTAGCAAGCGAGAGAAGCTATTCCAAAGTTAGCGAAGAACTGTTTAATCGCTTAGATCCTGTTGACCAATACGATGACGACCTGTTGATTCTTCGTCATTCCACAGATCTCTTAGGCCAAGTTGAAGGAACGTCCTTGTTGAGTAGGACGATTTCAGTGACGATTCGGTCTGGGCGGGTAATGATTAGGCTGGCTGGAGAGAGCGACAGTGATTCGCCGCTCCTGAGAGATGTGTTTGCAGAAATCGAGGGGAACGCGAAAGCTGAGGAGTGGTTTCAGAAGATTGCAACCAATCCTCACACGGTGGTTGGTTCACACTCGGTGGTGGAGCTAGAGCGTGTGAATCGAGAGTTAACCGAAAAACAGCAATCTCTGCGCATCGAACGAAAACAACACCTGAAGAAGATCGAGAATCTGACACTCCGGTTGAAACAGAGGGACGACAGGATCAAGAACTTGGAAAGGTATGTTGAAAAACTTCAGATACGTTTAGACCGGATTCGAAAACCTTTAGACCGGATGGGACTGTCGAAGGTAGCCAGAGTCGGTAAGAAAGCTCGTAGACTCCTAAAATAGTCTGAAGAGATAATCATGGCTAGGAATACGGCCCTAGCGAGGTACGTTCGCTAGGAACCATCCGCGCCCACGCCTTACAACAAAGGAAAACTAGAATTGGCTAAAACGATTGATCTTGCCGTGCTCGCTGGAGACGGTATCGGTCCAGAGGTTGTAGCAGAGGCCAAGAAGGCACTGTTTGCGGCTACGAAGAACGATGAAGTTTCTTTCGAGCTCACCGAGTACCCGCTCGGTACGGATCACTGGCTTGCTACCGGAGAAACTCTTTCTGATGAGACGCTGGCCAAGATCAAGACCCATGACGCAATTCTTTTCGGCGCGATTGGTGCCGCTCCGGGCGATACCCGTATTCCATCAGGTCTGATCGAACGTGAGCTGTTGTTGAAGCTTCGTTTCAGCTTGGACCACTGCGTGAATTTGCGCCCGTCTAAGACTTACCCAGGTGTGGCTACGCCGTTGGCTTCGGATGAACCGATCGATTTCATCGTGGTTCGCGAAGGAACCGAGGGCCCTTATGTTGGTAACGGTGGCGTCATCCGCGAGGGGACTCCCCACGAGATTGCCACTGAGGTATCCATTAATACGGCACATGGTGTTCACCGTGTGGTCAAGGATGCTTTTGAGCGGGCTCAAGCACGTCCGCGCAAGAAGCTGACGTTGGTCCACAAACACAATGTTTTGGTCAATGCCGGTCACTTGTGGCGCCGCACCGTTGAAGCTGTCGCCAAGGACTACCTGGACGTCACATGGAACTACCTGCATGTGGACGCTGCCATGATCTTCATGACTACTGATCCGCAGCGCTTCGACGTGATTGTCACCGACAATCTCTTCGGTGACATCATCACGGACCTTGCTGCTGCTGTCACGGGCGGAATTGGCTTTGCAGCGAGCGGCAACATTAACATTGACGGTACCGCACCATCAATGTTCGAGCCGGTCCACGGATCCGCCCCGGACATCGCAGGACAGGGTAAGGCAGATCCAACCGCTGCTATCCTTTCCGCAAGCTTGCTGCTCGACCACCTCGGTTTGAGCGAAGCAGCCAAGCGCATCGAAAACGCTGTCTTGGCTGATATGAACGCCCGCGCTGAAAATCCAGCCCCGCGCTCAACCCAAGAAATCGGTGACGCTATCGTCACCGCCATGGGTCACTAACGAGGCACCGCTACAGGGCTACACGAAAGGACGCGCGCCCCATCATGGAATTCACCCGTCACCTCACCCAGACTCCGACCACTGACGTCGAGCGTGACAAGGTGCTGCAGAACCCCGGTTTCGGGACTCATTTCACCGACCACCAAGTCATCATTGACTATAAAGACGGTGCTTGGCGTAACCCACGCATCGAAGCATACGGTCCGATCATGATGGATCCGGCCGCAGCGGTTCTGCACTACGCACAAGAGATCTTCGAAGGTCTGAAAGCATACCGTCACGCGGATGGCTCGGTCTGGACCTTCCGACCGTTCGAGAACGCCAAACGGATGAACCGTTCCGCGGCTCGACTGGCGATGCCTCAATTGCCAGAAGATGTTTTTGTGCAAGCGCTCAAAGAACTGGTCGAAATCGATCAAGCTTGGGTGCCAGATGGTGATGGGGAAGCGCTCTACCTGCGTCCTTTCACGTACGCTTCGGAAGTATTCCTTGGGGTTCGGCCTGCGTTGGAATACTCGTTCCGGGTGATCGCCTCACCGGCGGCCAATTACTTTGGCGGTCCGCTGAAGCCAGTGTCGATCTGGGTATCACGCAACTATGCGAGAGCAGCCGCTGGTGGTACGGGAGCGGCCAAGTGTGGTGGCAACTATGCGGCAAGCCTGGCCCCGCAGCTGGAGGCGGAAGCCCACGGCTGCAGCCAGTCCGTGTTCTTGGACCCGCTCAATGACAATGCCATTGAAGAGCTCGGCGGCATGAATGTCTGCTTCATTACCAAGGACAACACGCTCATCACGCCGGCGCTTTCCGGTTCGATCTTGGAAGGTGTCACCCGCAAGTCGCTACTGCAACTGGCACAGGACCACGGTCTGAAAGTTGAAGAACGCCGAATCACCATCGATGAGTGGGAAGAGGGCATCAATTCCGGGCAAATCACCGAAGTTTTCGCTTGCGGGACTGCAGCCGTAATCACACCGATCGGTGAGCTGAAAGATGGTGACAAAGTCATCCCGTCACCGGCGAAGACAGACGTAACCATGGCGCTGCGCCAAGAACTACTTGGCATCCAAACCGGTGTCGTCGAAGATCGCCACAACTGGCTCTACCAGCTGGTCTAGCCGCTCCGGCCCTGTGTCAACAATCTTCTAGGAGTAAGTGATAAATGCGTATCGCACGCTTCGTCCTTGACGGCGATCCACTCTACGGAGTGGTGGAAGGCGAACCCGGCCAGGAAACGATTGAACAAATCGCTGGCGACCCATTCTTCTTGGGCGTACAGCGCACCGGACAAGTACACCAGCTTGCGGATGTCCGTTTGGTGGCGCCCATCATCCCGCGCTCCAAAATTGTGTGTGTAGGACGCAATTATCGGGACCACGCCGCAGAAATGGGCAACGAAGTTCCAGCTACACCACTGCTGTTTTTCAAACCAAACACCGCGGTGGTGGGCCCGAACGAGCCCGTCACCTTGCCTTCTTTTTCCGAGGAGATCTCCTATGAGGGAGAACTAGCAGTCGTGATCGGTCGAATCTGCAAAGATGTCCCAGAAGAAAAAGCTGGCGACGTGATTTTTGGGTACACAATCGCAAACGATCTGACCGCGCGGGATGCTCAACGCACCGACGGACAATGGGCACGAGCCAAAGGCTTTGACGGAGCATGTCCGCTAGGGCCGTGGATTGAGACCGAACTGGATCCAGAGGACTTGAGCATTCAGACCGAACTGGACAACACACTGGTTCAAGACGGAAACACGTCCGATATGGTCTTTGGTATCCACCAGCTCATTTCTTACATCTCAGAAGCCTTCACACTTTTGCCAGGAGACGTCATTCTGACCGGGACACCTGCTGGGGTTGGGCTGTTGACTGAAGGCCAACGAACCTCCGTCACCATTGAGGGTATTGGCACCCTGACAAACTTTTATCGACGATAGACCGAAACAACCTAAGGAACTTCACAAGGTTATGACTGAGTCCACCAGTACACCACGTGCTGCAGACCCACAGGTCCCCGGAGTAGGGGACCGACCACAGCGCCTACGCTTCTGCCCCTCACCGACCGGGACCCCACACGTAGGCCTAATCCGCACTGCTTTGTTCAACTGGGCTCAAGCCCGTCATAGCGGTGGAACGCTAATTTTCCGGATCGAAGACACCGACCCGGCCCGTGACTCCGAAGAGTCCTACCAGCAATTGCTCCAGGCCATGGAGTGGCTCGGCATTGACTGGGATGAAGGTGTAGAAAAGGGCGGCCCGCACGGCCCGTACCGTCAGTCGCAACGCGGTGAGATCTATCAGGATGTACTGGCAAAGCTCAAGGACGCCGGCTACATCTACGATTCCTACTCCACGCCGGAAGAAGTCGAAGCTCGCCACAAGGCTGCAGGTCGGGATCCAAAACTTGGATACGACAACTACGACCGAACCCTCACCGACGAAGAAGTAGCCAAGTTCAAGGCTGAAGGCCGCGAACCCGTGCTACGACTGCGGATGCCAGACGAGGACATCACATTTACCGACTTGGTGCGTGGTGAAATCACCTTCAAGGCTGGTTCGGTACCCGACTTTGCCGTGGCCCGTGCCAATGGCAAGCCGCTCTACACACTGGTCAACCCCGTTGACGACGCGCTGATGGAAGTCACTCACGTCTTGCGCGGTGAAGACCTTCTGTCTTCGACTCCGCGCCAGATTGCTCTCTACCGTGCGCTGTATGCGGTTGGGGTCGCTAAGTGGATGCCTGAGTTCGGTCACCTCCCATACGTGATGGGTGAGGGCAAGAAGAAGCTGTCCAAGCGCGATCCGCAGTCCAACCTGTTCCTGCACAAAGAGCACGGTTTCATTCGTGAGGGACTGCTAAACTACCTGGCTTTGTTGGGTTGGGCCTTCTCCGGTGACGAAGACATCTTCACAGTGGACCAGCTGATCGAGAAGTTCGATGTTAGCAACGTGTTGCCAAACCCGGCACGCTTCGACGTGAAGAAGGCTGAGGCCATCAACGCTACACATGTCCGGATGCTGGACGAAGCTGACTTCACCGAACGCTTGATTCCTTACCTCCAGGCGGCGGATGTCGTCGGAGAAGACCTGACAGAGCGTGAACGCGAAATCTTGGTAGCAGCGGCACCACTGATCCAGACCCGGCTGCAGCTCCTTGGCGAAGCCCCCGGCTTGATCGGCTTCCTCTTCACTGAGGACACCGAAATCACGTACGCCCCAGATGCGTTGAAGGGAATGCCGGAAAACCTCACGGAAGTGGTTGACGCTGCTATTTCTGCACTGGATGAAATATCGGCTGAGAGCTTCACCACAGAGGCCGTCGAAACCGCTTTGCGTGCCGCCTTGATCGATGGCTTGGAGCTGAAGCCACGGCACGCATTCGGGCCTGTCCGAACCGGTGTTTCGGGTCAACGAATTTCGCCGCCGCTGTTTGAATCCTTGGAGATTCTCGGCAAGGAGTCCTCTTTGCGTCGGTTGAACCACTTCAAGGAATTCTTGGCAAACAACTAAACATCAGTGCTTTGCGTTGTGGGTCTGAAGCCCAGCAAACACGGTCTTTTTGCTCGTTTTGTAAAAACCGAGCAGGCCATGTAGAGTTATATCTCGTGCTGAGGGGTTAGCCCCGAAGACGTAAAGCATAATTGGGATATGGTGTAATTGGCAACACAACGGTTTCTGGTACCGTTATTCTAGGTTCGAGTCCTGGTATCCCAACGACGGCCCCATCGTATAGCGGCCTAGTACGCCGCCCTCTCACGGCGGTAACGCGGGTTCGAATCCCGCTGGGGTCACGAGAGAGAAAAGACGGTCAGCGTTTGCTGGCCGTCTTTTTCCTTTAAGATCGTAGTACTACTAAGTAGAGCTATGATTCTGATAACCCAATCGGCAGGAAGTGTACGTGGCTGTGAAACCTAACCAGCAACCGAGTCAAACACTCGAAATGCTGTCCCTTCTGAAGGATCGTCTCCAGCAACTGGATCTTCCGTTGGTGGTGGACCAAGTCGCCGAACGACGCACCCTCCGGGACTCAGTCCTTGCACAGCTGCAGGACTACATCATTCCTCGCTACGAATCCTTGCACGCACCCCTGCTCGCAGTGGTGGGCGGCTCCACCGGTGCAGGCAAATCCACGTTAGTGAACGCGCTCGTCGGCTACCCCGTGACAAGGGCGGGAGCCATCCGTCCGACCACTAGGCAGCCCATCTTGCTGCACCATAACGAGGACACACATTGGTTTAACAGCAAACGGATCTTTCCCGAGCTGAAACGCATCACCGGCAAAAAGGTCTTCGACCGTCCTGTCGTTCCCACTCCGGCACATGAACTCGATGATGGGCTCAGCGGTCATCAGGCCGCCGACTCCTTAGTCCTGATTCCCTTCGACGATGTCTTCCCGGAAGGTATCGCCATCCTCGATGCGCCGGACATTGATTCCATCTCTGATGAGAACCGGACCCTTGCCAAACAACTCTTGTCCGCAGCGGACATGTGGATCTTTGTCACAACCGCGAATCGTTATGCAGATGCGGTTCCGTGGCAGCTACTGCACGAAGCCGCTGCACGCGATATCACGTTGGCAGTCGTCCTAGACCGAGTGCCGGAGGGCGTGGCATCTGAAGTCAGTGCAGACCTGCAGAGAATGCTTGATGCAGAAGGACTAAGTGAAGCTAAACTCTTCGTTGTCCCAGAAGTTTCTCTCGACGACTACGGGATGCTGGATCCCTACCATGTCCAAGACCTGAAGAGCTGGCTCATTCAACTCGCCTCCAACTCTGAGACACGTTCAGAGATTGCCCAACGTACATTGCATGGTGCTATCCGCCAGCTTTCCGGACAAGTGCATGAGCTAGCGGACGCCGAACAGCAGCAGTTGGATGAGCGTGCAATGCTGGTGGGACAATTGGAACAGGCCTACGGATCCGCAGCGGACCGAATCCGGGCTGCATCCTCCGACGGAACCCTGCTGCGGGGCGAGGTACTCAACCGGTGGCAAGACTTCGTTGGCACCGGAGAGTTCATGCGCGGTGTCCAAGCCACAGTTTCACGTTGGCGTGACAATATTGCAGCCTTCATTACGGGCCAGCCGAAGCCAATCGTGCAAGTTGAAGAAGCCATCGAATGTGGGCTTCACGCGGTCATCGTCGCGCAAGCAGCCGCTGCGGCAGAACAGACCGTAGAACGTTGGTCCGCCAACCGCTCCGGAGCTCAGCTGCTACGCAACCAGGATCTGGCCCGCCTGCCTGATGACTTCAGTGCGGAAGTGGCTCAACGAATCCGGTTGTGGCAGCGAGAGCTGATGGAGTTGATCGAGCGTGAAGGCGCCTCAAAACGGATGACCGCACGACTTGCAGCCTTCGGTATCAATGGTGCTGCTGTTGCCCTCATGATCGTCGCTTTCGCATCCACGGCCGGACTGACCGGAATCGAACTGGGCATCGCCGGAGGTTCAGCAGCACTGGGGCAGAAAGTTCTTGAGACGATTTTCGGAGACGAAGCGGTTCGTGCGCTAGCTGCCGAAGCCCAAAAGTTGCTGAGCAACCACGTTAACGATCTTTTGGAGTCGGAACAAGCACGCTTCCGCGCGTTGCTTCCAGAACTGCCTGATGAGCCGACCCTGACTCCAGTTATGGCTCCCCTTGAAGAGCTAGCCCGGACCGAACCCGCCGGAAAGGACAACGCGTGAGCCGTCGCCGCCGCAAAACACATCTGAGCCCGCTAGAAGCCAAACTAGGGCACCTGACCAAGGCACGTGAACTAGCGACCGGCGCCATTGCTGATGAAGACCTTGACGATGTCTTACGAGTCCTAGAATCAGCCGTCGCACGCCGCTCATTGTCAGCCGAGCACACCGTGGTCGGTTTCTTTGGTGCAACCGGTTCAGGCAAGTCAGCACTTTTCAATGCGGTGACCGGCACCGAACTGGCGCGCACGGCAGCAATCCGCCCAACCACCTCCGAACCCAAGGCTGCCATCTGGGGTGAGGCGGGGGTCGCTGATCTGCTGGACTGGTTACAAGTCGACGAACGACACGTCATGGATGCCGAAACGGAGGTTTCCTTCAGCCGCGACCAAGACTTGGAAACTGGACTGGTGCTGCTAGACCTGCCAGATTTCGACTCCATCAAAGCCGAACACCGGCAGATCGTCGAACGCATGGCCGGACAAGTTGACGTACTGGTGTGGGTGCTAGACCCACAGAAGTATGCTGACGCCGCACTCCACCATGACTTCCTAATTCCTCTGGCCACTCACGACGGCGTCACGATCGTCGTGCTGAACCAGATCGACCGACTCGCCGTGTCGCAACAGCCACAAGTTGTCGATTCCCTGACGAGTATCTTGAACTCTGAAGGGATCTCTCCGCAACACTTAGTGACCACATCAGCTGTCACCGGTGAAGGCGTCCCCGAATTACGGAAGATCTTGGCACGTATCGTGGCAGGCAAGATGGCTTCCTCACAGCGACTCTTGGCTGATGTGCACCGCAGCGCAGAGCATCTTGACGAGCTTGCAGGTGGCAAACAGCGACTCACCGTGAAATCGCGTGACGTTGAGGACCTAGTGAAAGACCTCGGAGAAGCGGCACATGTGGATGTCATAGCTGACGCGGCAGCCGGATCCTACCGGCACGAAGCCACCAAGCGCACTGGTTGGGCCTTCACTCGCTGGCTCGGTCGGTTACGTGTCGATCCGTTGCAACGGCTGCACCTGAAGACAGCTTCACCAAAGTCGTCTACAGCAGAACACAAACCTGAGGTGCACCGCAGTTCGTTGCCCGGACGCAACGCAGCCAGTGAAGCTAAGGCGGACTCTGCCATCCGCAGCTTTGTCGGTTCCGTGTCTGAAGGCGCACCTGACTTATGGATCAAAGTAATCCGGGAACGGGTCGCAAGCGAGAGCGAGAATCTCGAAGAAGATCTAGACCAGGCGATCGTCCGCACGGATCTTGGCGGCAATAAAAAGTCATGGTGGTGGTACCTCTTTAACACGATCCAATGGGTAGCCATGCTCGCGACCATTGTTGGATTGGGTTGGCTGTTGGCCTATCCAGTCGCAGGATTCTTTCAACTACCGCTGCCCGAAGCGCCCGTGGTTGAAGGATGGCCGCTGCCGACCCTGCTCGTGGCCTTCGGACTTGTACTTGGGATCTTCTTAGCCATGACGGCACGGCTGTTTGTTGCAGCAGGAGCCCGACAACGCCGACGTGCAGTCCGTAAACGGTTGCTGCGGGGCATTAAAGAAGTCGTAGAGCGGCAAATCGTTGAACCAACCAAATCCGAGATCGATCGGTACCATGCCTTCAATGACGAAGTAGCAGCAGCGAGGCTCCAGCGTTGATCGAACTGAACGGTGCCTTGGAGGGCCTGACAGAGGAACAGGTTCTAGAAATCCTCCAGGCTGGTGTCGGCGAAGACTTACTTTCCGGTCCAGACGTGTTGATCTCTGGTGGTGACGACGCAGCGCTGTTGCGGTGCTCGGGATCGTACCTGCTCTCCACTGACACGATGATCGAAAACCACGACTACGTGGACCGGTGGCCCAACGAAACAGAACAACCCGCACATAGTGTTGCCTTCAAAGCCATCGCGCAAAACGTCTCCGACATCAACGCCATGGGTGCAGAAACAACCGGGATATTCCTGTCCCTATCACTGCCGAGCAACACGACACGTCAGTGGCTGTACGAATTCGGCCAAGGACTGCAAGCAGCGTGCCACAAGCTGGGAGCGACCCGAGCCGTCCTAGCCGGAGGCGATTTAGGGATCGCAGAAGAAGTCACCATTACCGTTACCGTGACCGGAGAGCCCGGTACAGACGTCTTGCGCAGAGACACAGCCCGGCCGGGGGACAGCGTCTATGTCTGCGGCAACCTTGGCACGGCTGCCGCTGCCTTACAACACTTGCTGTCGAACGATACGAGTGAGCTACCGCTGCCGAAAAACACACAGTTTTATCCGGAGCCACCACTCTGGGCAGGGCCCGCCGCAGTACAAGCCGGGGCACGTTGCGGGATGGACTTATCAGACGGTCTCGTCCGAGACATTCGCCGAATCCTGCGCGCCAGCAGTGCCGCCAGCGGTCAGAAACTAGGGGTCACGCTTGATGTCGACGCGCTGCAACCGTGGCTTGAACCGCTGACCATTCTCGGACAGCGTCACGGCGCGAACCCGTGGACATGGGTGCTCAACGGGGGAGAAGACTACGCCCTGCTCACGATTGCATCCCAACACGTCCAGCTGCCCGAGTCGTTCGTGAAAGTCGGCACAATCATTGAAACGGATCAAAAAGATGCGGTGCTGTTCGAATCGACGACAAATCCTGAGCTGGCGGCTGCCCAAGAGGCGCTGACGATAGAACTGGGCGGTTGGGATCACTTCGCTTGATCACGACTGAGGCAAAGAGTTTTGGCCGAGCCATTCCGTCAGCTGGTTTGCAGCTCGAATCACGACTTCTGCATGCAACCGGCCAGGGTGAACCGTTAAACGCTCAATGGGGCCTGAAATAGAGACAGCGGCTTGAACCTTACCGTTGCGCCCGAACACCGGGGCGGAAACGGAGGCTACACCTGCTTCTCGCTCTGCTGTGGATTCAGCCCACCCCCGCCGGCGCACCGCAGCTAATGCCGTAGGTGTAAACTTGGCGCCGGCGAGCCCGGACACCAATCGCTGGTGGTCCTCCCAAGCCAAAAGTACTTGGGCCGCCGAACCGGCTTTCATCGACAGACGAGATCCAACGGGGATGGTGTCACGGAGCCCGACTGGCCGTTCCACGCTCGCGACACAGACCCGGAACTGGCCTTGACGGCGAAAGAGTTGCGCACTTTCGCCGGTAAGGTCCCGAAGCTGTTGAAGAATAGGATCTGCCGAACTCATCAGACGGTCCGAGCCCACAGCCGACGATAGCTCCGTGAGACGTTGGCCTAGCATATAGCGACCTAAGTCGTCCTTGCTGAGTAACCGGTGCCCCATCAGGGAGGTAGCAATGCGGTGAGCTGTCGGACGGGGGATGCCGGTACGCTCCACCAGCGTGGACAAGTTGGCTGGCCCCACTTCCAGCGCGTCCAAGATAATGACGACTTTGTCCACGACACCGACCCGGCGCGGATCTGGGACGGTGAGATTTTCATTCGACATTGTCCCAGCATAGAATACTTACATCTCAAATAGTGAGATATTTTCGGACTCGGTGGCAGGGCACTTAGGCCCCTTGCGAAAATGAATGAGTCTATCTTTAGAACTATTCAGGAGGTTGCTGTGGTGTCTGCAACTGTCCCTCAACAAGGACCACGCACACTTGCAGAAAAAGTTTGGGCTGACCATGTGGTTGCCATTGGTGAAGGTGAAGGAGCTGCCAAGCAGCCAGACCTCATCTACATTGATCTGCACCTTGTGCACGAGGTGACCTCCCCACAGGCTTTTGAAGGTTTGCGCCTTGCCGATCGCCCGGTTCGCCGTCCCGACCTGACCATCGCGACGGAAGACCACAACACCCCAACCCTGGATATCGATAAACCGATTGCCGACCCGGTATCCCGCAAACAGATCGAGACTTTGCGCTCGAACGCCGAAGAATTCGGTATCCGCATTCACTCACTGGGGGATGCCGAGCAGGGGATTGTCCACGTCGTTGGCCCACAGCTGGGTCTGACGCAGCCGGGCATGACCGTCGTCTGCGGTGACTCTCACACCTCAACACACGGCGCTTTTGGTGCGCTGGCCTTGGGCATCGGCACCTCTGAGGTCGAACATGTCTTGGCCACACAGACGCTGTCCCTGAAGCCTTTCAAAACCATGGCAATCAACGTAGAGGGAACTCTGAAGCCAGGAGTGGGCGCCAAGGACATCATCTTGGCCATCATTGCCAAGATCGGAACCGGTGGCGGTCAAGGCTATGTGCTGGAATACCGTGGCTCTGCGATTCGTCAGCTGTCCATGGAAGCCCGTATGACCATCTGCAACATGAGCATTGAGGCCGGCGCACGCGCAGGCATGGTCGCACCAGATGAGACCACTTTCGAATACGTCAAGGGCCGCCCACACGCACCAACCGGTGCCGACTGGGATGCCGCTGTCGAATACTGGAAGACCCTGCCCACCGATGAGGGCGCCAAGTTCGACGCGGAAGTCTTCCTAAACGCTGATGAGCTCGAGCCATTTGTCACCTGGGGAACCAACCCCGGCCAGGGCGTCAGCCTGTCAGATGCAGTTCCAAACCCAGAAGACTTTGACGACGCAAACGATCGTGCAGCCGCCGAACGCGCGCTGGAATACATGGATCTAGAAGCCGGCACCCCCATGAAAGACATCCGGGTGGATACCGTCTTCTTGGGCTCCTGCACCAACTCCCGACTGGAAGATCTGCGTGCCGCTGCTGACATCATTCGTGGTCGTGAAAAGGATCCGGATGTGCGCATGATCGTGGTCCCTGGTTCCGCACGGGTCCGGCTCGACGCAGAGGCTGAGGGCTTGGACAAGGTTTTCAAAGACTTCGGTGCGGAATGGCGTTTTGCCGGTTGCTCCATGTGCCTGGGTATGAACCCGGACCAGCTGTCAGAAGGTGAACGTTGCGCATCCACGTCAAACCGTAACTTTGAAGGGCGTCAAGGTAAGGGTGGGCGAACCCATCTCGTCTCGCCGTTGGTGGCTGCTGCCACGGCGGTTCGAGGCACCTTGTCCTCACCGGCTGATCTGGCGAACTAGGATTTTTGGAGGAGAAACCAATGGAAAAGTTTATTAGCCACTCCGGTGTTGGCGTTCCACTGCGCCAGTCCAATGTGGATACCGACCAAATCATCCCGGCCGTTTACCTCAAACGGATCACTCGAACCGGTTTTGACGACGCGCTCTTCGCCAACTGGCGTCGAGATGAGAACTTCATCTTGAACCAGGAACCGTACAAGAACGGCTCCGTACTGGTGGCCGGCCCAGACTTTGGTACCGGTTCCTCCCGTGAGCACGCAGTTTGGGCTTTGAAAGACTACGGGTTCAAGGCCGTGCTGTCTTCACGCTTCGCTGACATTTTCCGGGGCAACTCGGGCAAGCAGGGACTGGTCGCCGCGCAGCTTGAACAGTCCGACATTGAGCTGATCTGGAAGGAAATTGACAACAATCCAGGCACCGAGATCACGGTGGATCTGGAATCCCGTACCGTGACATGCGGCGGTCTTGTCGTTGATTTCCAAATTGATGACTACACTCGCTGGCGTCTGATGGAAGGCCTTGACGATATTGGCTTGACCATGCAGAAGGAAAACGAAATCACCGAGTTTGAGAAGACCCGGCCTTCGTTTAAACCGAAAACCCTGCCGGCTCGAACTCTGAGCGAATAATCATGATCTGACGCATTGGGCGGGAAGCGGCAAGGATGACTATGCTTGTTGCTTCCCGCTCTTTGCCTCCCCGGGTAAGACCATGATTACAGGTAGGATGGCAGGAGCGGATAGAGTGTTCCGCGACCCCTGCAGAGAGAGACAACCGTAGACACAATGGCAAAACTGTTGACAATCCAAGGTGGGAAGCCCCTCTCCGGCCGCGTCGAAGTACGTGGCGCGAAGAACCTGGTCCCCAAGGCCATGGTGGCGTCTCTACTCGGTGACGAACCGTCAGTGTTGCGCAACGTCCCAGAAATCAAAGACGTTGATATTGTCACCGCTCTGCTTCAGGCACACGGTGTCCAAGTTGAACATGATCGCGCCACTGGCTCGCTCAGTATGGACCCTGCGAAGGCAAGTAAGGCCGATAGCGCCGAAATCGATGCTCACGCAGGAGACTCCCGCATTCCAATTCTGTTCTGCGGCCCACTCATGCACCGGCTGGGCGAGGCTTTCATCCCGGATCTCGGCGGCTGCCGTATCGGCGATCGCCCCATTGACTTCCATCTGGAGATGCTGCGCCAATTCGGTGCAGACGTCCAGAAACTCCCGAGCGGTATCCACCTTTCAGCTCCCGCTTCCGGTTTGCGAGGAGCAAAACTTCACCTTCCGTACCCTTCCGTTGGAGCAACCGAACAGGTGCTGCTCACGGCAGTCAAGGCAGAAGGTATCACCGAGCTTTCCGGCGCTGCAGTGGAGCCAGAAATCCATGATTTGATCGCGATCCTGCAGCAAATGGGAGCGATCATCACCGTCCAAACGGACCGCACCATTCGAATTGAAGGTGTTGAGCGCCTCCGCGGATACAACCACTTGGCCATCCCGGACCGAAACGAGTCAGCCTCGTGGGCATCAGCTGCCCTGGTGACTCAGGGCGATATTTTCGTTCAGGGTGCCATGCAACGTGACTTGACTGCGTTCTTGAACGTTTACCGAAAAGTCGGCGGCGAATTTGATGTCCATGACGATGGCATCCGCTTCTACCACAGCGGTGAGGCACTTCGTCCGCTTGTGCTCGAAACGGATGTCCACCCCGGCTACATGACTGACTGGCAGCAACCGATGGTCGTGGTGCTCACGCAGGCCGCCGGGGTCTCAATCGTTCACGAGACGGTGTATGAGAACCGGTTCGGCTTCACGAATGTGTTGCGTCAGATGGGCGCCAACATTCAGTTGCACCGGGAATGCTTGGGTTCAACTCCGTGCCGGTTTGGGCAACGAAACTTCCTGCACTCAGCAGTCATCTCAGGGCCGGCCAAACTCAAAGGCACCGACTTTGATATCCCAGACCTTCGTGGCGGTTTCTCCCACTTGATTGCAGCACTGGCAGCTGAAGGCACCTCCCGTGCTACCGGACTTGAAATCATCAATCGTGGGTACGAACGGTTCACCGAAAAGCTCGAAAATCTTGGTGCTGAGTTCGAACTCTCCCGTACCTCGCAACCGTCCTTCTCAACCACAGGCAGGTAAATCATGAGCCGTTCTGTCAGTCAACGGCTTGCCGGGTTGGCGATCGCCCCTGCTTTCGGCTCCCTGATTGGTCACGAGTACCAAGAATACGATCGACTCAAAGCACACCGTGGCAAGGGCATCATTGTTGTCGCCAACCATGTGACCAAAATCGACCCGTTCCTGGTTGCGTTAGCTGTTCACCGCGCGGACTTCGAAGTCCATTTCTTGGCCAAGGACTCACTGTTCAAACTCCCAGTTGCAGGTAAAGCCCTGTCTGCGTTGAAACAGATCCCGGTCGAGCGGCGATCCACTGGGGCCGGTAAATCGTTGGAAGCCGCGCAAGAAGCTCTGGACGCAGGTGGCGCCATCATCATTTACCCGGAAGGCACCCTCACCCGGGATCCTGACCTGTGGCCCATGAAAGGGCACACCGGCGCCGCGCGCTTGGCACTGAAAACGAACGCCCCCGTGGTTCCGATTGCTCAGTTTGGTGCGCACGAGCTGCTGCACCCGTACGGTAAAAAGCTGCATGTCTTTCCGCGGAAGAAAGCCATTGTTCGGGTCGGACAAGACGTTGACCTGAGTGAGTTTCAAGGTCAAGCATTAACGAAATCACTGCTCGAGAACGCAACGGAAAAGATGATGGCCGCAATCACGGCTGAGCTGGCGATCATTCGCGGTGAGCAGCCACCTGCAGGCCGTTGGGATCGACGGACGGACCGATACGAGTTCCAGAACGGAGAAGGATCGTGACCGTCACCAAGATCGCCGTTCTAGGCGCCGGGAGCTGGGGGACCACATTCGCCAAGGTATTGGCTGACTGTGCTGCAGATACTGACGCGGAAACAGTCATCACATTATGGGCGCGCCGGGCTGAAGTCGCAGAGTCCATCAATGATGAGCATCTCAACCCCGCCTACACAAGAGACATTCGTCTGCCCGCGAGTATCCAAGCCACGACCGAGCTTCTTGAAGCCGTACGCGACGCGGACATGATTGTTTTGGCGGTACCAGCGCAAGGCCTGCGGCCCCACTTGACTCAAATCAAAGATGAACTGAAGCCGGGTGTTCTGGTGGTCTCCTTGATCAAAGGTCTGGAGCGAGAAACAGGACTGCGGATGAGCGAGGTCATCGCTGAAGAACTCGTGATTGCGGAAGACCAAGTCGTTGTTGTGTCTGGCCCTAACTTGGCCATGGAAATTGCCCGCCAAGAGCCAACAGCTTCAGTCGTTGCGTGCACCAATGAAGACAACGCCAAGAAGGTCGTCTCGTACTGTAATCCCAGCTACTTCCGTCCCTACACCAACACGGACGTAATCGGTGTTGAAATGGGCGGGGTCGTCAAGAACGTGATTGCCCTAGCGGTTGGTATGTGCGACGGGCAGAACCTTGGCGATAACTCCAAGGCATCCGTCATCACCCGTGGGCTGGCCGAAACTACCCGGTTAGCGTTGAAACTTGGGGGCCGGGCTGAAACCCTTGCCGGGCTGGCGGGGCTAGGAGATCTAGTTGCCACCTGCGCCTCGCCACTGTCCCGCAACCGAACTGCTGGCCGAATGCTAGGCCAAGGCAAGACGGTACTAGAAATTCAGACCGAGATGAAACAAGTGGCTGAAGGGATGAAGTCAGCCAAAGCAGTCACCCAAGTTGCTCGCAGCAACGGAGTTGAAATGCCGATCTGTGAAGCAGTGGTGCGTGTCCTAGAAGACCGACTCGTTGTGAAAGACATGGCTAACTTGCTGCTTTCACGCGACCTGAAAGCAGAGGTACGACCATGACCGGCAATGAAGCCAAAATCAAAGTATTGCTCCTGTTCGGGGGAGTCTCTGGGGAACACCCAATCTCGTGCATCACGGCCTCTTCCGTGTTGCATGCGATTGATCAGGACAAGTATGAACCGCTACCGGTGGGGATCACCAAGGACGGCCAGTGGACGTACCTGCCGGCTGATGAGTATCAAGCAGATCTGGGAAATGGTGAACTGCCGGAGATCACAGAAGTTGGAACCCCCGCCCGACTCGACGTCACAGGTGGCACCCAAGAGCTGGTGGTGGTCCAAGACGGTCAAGACGTCAGCTTGGGCAAGATTGATGTCGTCTTCCCACTCTTGCACGGTCCCTTTGGCGAAGACGGAACTGTCCAAGGTCTGCTGGAGATCGCAGCCCTCCCATATGTTGGGCCTGGCGTTCTGGCTTCTGCTGTTGGCATGGACAAGCACTACATGAAGCTAGCGTTCAAAGCGGTCGGCCTTGAAGTTGGACCTTACGTTGTTCTGGACAACAAGAAGTTCTCGCGCGACCCAGAAGCAGGATACGACGCAGCCGAAGCGCTGGGGTACCCACTATTCGTGAAACCAGCACGAGCCGGATCTTCACTGGGAATCACCAGAGTCACAGATCGCGAAGGTCTCATTGCCGCCGTCGACGAGGCGCGCAACCACGACCTGAAGGTCGTGATTGAATCGGCCATCGCCGGACGTGAAATCGAATGCGCTGTCCTAGAGGGCCACGGCAACGATCCAGCGCGGGCCTCATACCCCGGCGAGATCGTCGTGACGGGCGGCCAAGACGAATTCTATGACTTCGAAGCCAAGTACATGGACCGAGCCGCCAGTGAGCTTTCGTGTCCTGCTGACTTGAGCGAAGAAGCAATCGCTGAGGTCCGCCGCCAAGCTGTCATCGCATTTGATGCAGTCGACGCAGAGGGTCTCTCACGCGTGGACTTCTTCTACACGCCAGAAGGCAAGTTCGTGATCAACGAGATCAACACGATGCCAGGCTTTACCCCGATCAGCATGTACCCGCAAATGTGGGATAAGACAGGGTTGCCGTATCCGCAGCTCGTCGATGAGTTGCTGACGCTAGCTCTGGAACGACCGATCGGCCTGCGCTAAAGAAGTCAGTCGTTCTCGGATTGCTGGGTCTTGCCCAGATCAACGTCCTGAGCACGTGAAGGGCAAGACTTAGTTGCTTCGATCATCGAGACAGGCTTGGCCAGCTCGGTCATCACTGATGAAGATGAAACATCATCCGGATTGAACGTGACTTCAATGGTGGGGGTGCGTCCGTAGCTGATAAGTGTCCAGTTCGGATCACCCTCACGAGTAATCCAATCGACACCATTGGCCCCAACGCACAGATCAGCCGTCACTCCCGGATCGGGTGCCCCACAACGGAGGACCACCTGGGCGGGTTCGCCCCAAGCAGCCGTGGCTTGGGCGTTTGTCCGTCGTTTTTTCAACCCTGCCAGCTCGTCCGGTAACGCGATCATGGTGTGAGCACAATCAGGATTTGCTGCATCTTCTGCCGCAGTAATATCCACCGGTGCGCTGCACCCGGCAAGGATTAACGCGGATGTGGCAGCAGTCATGACGAGACGAAGGGGAGTTTTGGCAGGCATACCCGCTATCATATCCGGAGTGCACGGTAACTTTTTGATCGCTGTGCCAGCCAGCAGAAAAGACTAAAGGTGAAAACATGAGCGATTCTTTCGACGGCCGTTACCACGACGCCGATGAAGACTACATCGAGGAACGGCCGCGTAAGCGCAGCAAATGGGTCATTGCGAACATCCTCATTGTCATTCTGGGGCTTGTTGCTTTAGCGGGTGTCTACGGCTTTAGCCAGCTCAACAATTTCCAGGGCAAATCTCACACTTTCGAGTCTAGTTTCCCGGATGAAGATGGACGCCCTGAGAACACCGGCGCCACCAATATCCTGCTGCTGGGTTCCGACTCACGCGGCGGATCAGGCGAGTCCGAGAACCTGCCGACCGTGCCCAATGGGGGACGAGCGGACACCATGATGGTCGTCCACATCCCAGAAGGTGGCGGTAAAGCCTACGTCATGTCCATCATGCGTGACTTCTGGGTCGAGATCCCCGGTCACGGCGAAGCAAAGATCAATGCCGCATTGTCCTACGGCGGTGTCCCGCTGGCTGTTGAAACCGTGGAGAACATGATGGGCATCTACATTGACCATGTTGCTGGCGTGGACTTTGAAGGATTCCGTGATGTTGTCAACGCCCTTGGTGAGGTCACCATTGACGTGCCGAAAGCCTTTGATTCCGGGGTCAAGAAGGGCCACCATTTCGCCGAAGGACCACAGACCATGGACTCGGAAACTGCTCTAGCCTTCGTCCGTGAACGTAAGGCCTTCTCAGACGGTGACTATCAGCGAGTGCGGAACCAGCAAGCCTTCATGAAGGGCGTGTTCACTCAGCTTGGCTCCCGCGATATTCTGCTGAACCCAGGCAAGACAACCGAAACCATCAACTCGTTGGCGCCAGCCGTCACGTTGGATGAAAACTTCGACACCTTCACCATGTTGGGCCTAGCACCGCAGATGGCCGGTATCCGTGGATCCGATATCAAGAACTTCACTCTGCCGAACACGGGCACGGGCTGGGCCCAGCAGCAGTCAGTTGTGTGGCCGGATAAAGACAAGATCAAAGAACTCGGAGAAGCCATCAATAACAACACACTCGAGTCGTGGCTTAGCTCACAAGATCTCTAAACCAACTACACTTGTAGCGACAGGAAAGCAGAAGGAAGGTCCTCCCGTGGTAGCCCCGAGCGCGCCAGGTAAAGTCACCGGAAGAGCGCCAGCAATCAAGTTGTGGCTGACAACAGCTACAACCTCTTTGGGGAACCACTCGGATCGCCTCAACGCCATCAATATCTTCCCCGTCCCTGACGGGGACACCGGCACAAACCTGTATTCCACTGTCGCTGCAGCGGCTGCCGCATTGCAGGACGAGAACCACGACGACCTAGGGGCCTACCTCAGTGTGGCGGCGACAGCGGCCATGGAGAACGCCCGGGGCAACTCCGGCACCCTGGTGGCCGTGATTCTGGCTGCCTTAGCGGAATCGTTGGAGGGCGTCGACCGGCTGACAGCGCAGACGCTTGCGTTGGCCCTAGACCGAGCCACGGTCAAGGCTTGGGCGGCACTGTCAGAACCGGTAGCGGGAACCATGCTCTCGGTCTTGGACAGCACTGCAACCACCGTCCGTAGCGTAGCTGCTGGCCTTGATGAATCGGGCCAGAGCCTGAAGATCGCCTTAGAAGACATGGTCTCCGCCGCCGTAGAGGCTGTCCGAGAAACCGAGTCCCAGTTACAAGCCCTACAGGCAGCCCACGTGGTGGACTCTGGGGGAGTGGGGCTTCTGCTGTTGCTAGATGCCCTACGCGCGGCAGTCTTGGGCGAAGAACTCGACCCTGACCTGCTTGCAGGGCTCTCCGGCTACAACGTTGATCACCCGCATATTCACCAAGTGGGAGATCCTGTCGAAGGCTATGAAGTCATGTGCTCGATCGACCTCTCTGCGCTTGACGCTGCGACCCTGCGGTACGAACTGGACCGCGCAGGTGACTCGGTCATCATGTCGGCGGTGAAAACACTTGATGAAGAGGCCCAGCTCTACCGATGGCGTGTTCACGTGCACGTAGCGGACAAAGAGTTGGCGCTGGCTGCCATAGACAAAGTCGGGACAGCAGAAAATCTGATCATTTCCGATCTGTGCACCCATGAGTCAGCCTGACTTCTTTACCCGGCTCACCGAACCGCTCCAAAACGTTCTGGGCACCAAAACTGCACAGGCGCTGGAGAAGGAACTTGGCTTCTCCACGGTAGGACAACTGCTGAACTATCGGCCGCGCAAATGGCTCGAACGCGGTGAGCTCACGCCGCTAGACCAGCTATTGGTTGGCGAACCTGCCACGGTGATTGCAGAGGTCCAGAAGGTCTCCCCACCACGGAGGACAGCCCGCGGCATCCTCCTGACGAAAGTGGTGTTAGGCAACGCGGTGGGCGGCTCACACCAGAGTCTTGATCTCACGTTCTTCAACAACCGGTGGATCCACAACAAATTGACACCCGGCGAGACGATCATGGTCCACGGGAAGGTTTCTAGCTTCAACGGGCAACTACAAATGTCCAGCCCGGAAGTTAATACCGATGCAGACGAAAGCGGACAAACTCCGGGCCCGGAACCTCTCTATCCAGCAACAGCATCGCTTCCCACCTGGCGTATCAAAAAGAGCATCCACACTGTTTTGGACTTGGTGGACACGGCGGATGTGCCGGACCCGGTTCCTGAACCCATCAGAGAGAAACTGTCACTCATCAGCTTGTCGCAAGCGTTCCAGTACTTGCACCGTCCGGCTGACATGGAACAAGCTAAGGCGGCGGTGCGGCGGTTAGCCTTTCACGAAGCCTTGATGATCCAAATGTCTCTGGCTCAGCAACGCCTAGACTCTGCCGAATTAGCCGCGCAATCTTTTCCGGCTGAAGACCTCAGTATGCGGACGTCCTTCGACGAATCGTTACCGTTCGAACTCACTGACGGACAACGTGAAGCGGGAACGCTCTTAGCCGACAAACTGTCGCATAGCTATCCCATGAACGTTTTGCTCCAAGGCGAAGTCGGCGCCGGTAAGACCCTTGTGGCATTGCGGGCTATGCTCCAAGTCATCCAACACGGCGGTCAAGTTGTCTTGTTGGCACCCACGGAGGTGCTGGCAACCCAGCACTTGAGGTCAATTTCGGCCATGACGGAGGGCATCACCACGCAGAACAAGAACAACACATTAGACTTTTCTGCCGAACAGCCATTGCGTGTAGTTCTGCTCACCGGAAGCATGCCGACGGCTGCACGCCGTCAAGCCCTGCTAGAGATCGCAGATGGTTCAGCTGACATCGTGGTCGGGACCCATGCAGTGCTTTCGGAGAACGTCAGTTTCTTGAATCTGGGTCTGGTAGTCGTGGATGAACAACATCGTTTCGGTGTTGAGCAACGGGCCGCTTTGCGGCAACGATCCGAGCCCGTTCCACACCTGTTGGTGATGAGTGCGACACCGATCCCGCGCAGTATCGCGCTGACAACTTTCGGGGATCTGGAAATGGTAGAGCTTGCAGGTGTACCCGCCAACCGAGCACCCGTGAACAGCACAGTCGTGAACATGGCTGCGTCACCGGAAACCATTCTGTACGTCTGGCAAGTAATCGTTGATGCAGTCCGGCAAGGGCGGCAGGCTTATATTATTTGTCCCAAGATCAACCCTACGACTGCCGAAGGCCCGGACCTTGGCCGCCAACATGATGCCGCCGTAGAAGTACTCACAGCGCGCTTGGCGACGCTGCCGCTGTTTGAAGGGCTGCGACTAGGACAAATGCATGGACAATTGCCGGCCGCAGACAAGGAAAACATCATGCGGGCGTTCGAACGCCATGAAATTGATGTACTGGTCTCCACCACCGTGGTGGAAGTCGGGGTCGATGTGCCAAATGCGACCGTAATGGTGGTGTTGGATGCTGACTCATTCGGTATCTCCACGCTGCACCAGCTGCGCGGGCGAATTCGCCGTAGCGAACACCCAGGCACCTTCATCATGGTGCATAGACGGGACGAAACCGATCAGGCCACAGCACCGACTCTGCGCCGGTTGAACGCGGTGGCCGAAACCACTGACGGCATGGAACTGGCAATAGAAGACCTCAACTTGCGCAAAGAAGGCGACATCCTCGGCGTAGACCAGTCGGGTCGGGGCTCCTCCCTGCGCTTCCTGAGATTACGCCAAGACACCAAACTTATTTCTGCAGCCCACGATTTGGCAGCCCAGATACTCAGTGCTGACGTCGGCGAAAAAATCGTCGACGTGCTGAATAGCTGGATGACACTTTGGCAGCAAGACTATGCTGCAGAATATCTCCACCACGGTTAGGACAGTCTGATGTCTCGAATTATCGCCGGCCAGGCTGCCGGTAGACGACTCGTCCCCGTCAAAGGGGACCAGACCCGCCCCACGACCGACCGGGTAAAGGAAGCGCTTTTTTCGCGGCTGGAATCGTGGGAAGCATTGAGCGAAGCCCGGGTTGCTGACCTCTTTGCTGGTTCGGGAGCCCTGGGGCTGGAGGCGGCGAGCAGGGGAGCTGCGAACGTTGTCTTCGTGGATAAGTCTCCGGTGGCGTATGCGGCACTGACCGCAAACGTCAAAGCACTTGATTCTGTCCTTGGGGCCGACCTGCGAACCTATCGGCAGAGTGCAGAAACGTTTGCGGTTTCCATGCCAGCCCAGAGCTTTGACCTAATATTTATCGATCCGCCATACGACATGGCCGATCGCAAAGTGAATGAGCTCCTAGAGGTCGCTGCGCCCCTTCTCGCACCGGACGGGGTCATCGTGATTGAGCGGGGCAAACGCGCCGACGCCCCCACTTGGCCCGATTGTATTAACGCGCTCAAGCCACGTACCTATGGGGAAACGACCCTTTACTTTGCTGACCGTCCGCTGACATAGTTCTTTATCTCAGCGGGTCCGACGACTTGACCCGGCTGCGGCCCAGTTTGTTGCCAGAGACTCAAGAAATCCGCCAAGATTTCCGTATCGTTGGTGGCAGCAAGGATGGTATTCCCACTCGATCGGGCGGCTAACACGTCCGGATGCGCGGCCACGGCCACCGACGGAAAATGCGAAGTTATGGTTTTGGTCAGGGACCGGGCGAATGACTGATCAGCCTCATCCCCGATGTTGACCATCAGCCAGCCTTCTGGTGCTAGTACCGCGGATAGGTCCGCATAGAAGGTCGACACCTGTAATTGCGGGGCAGTATCGGCTCCGTGGAAAATGTCGACAATGATCAAGTCGAAGGAATCTGGTGCGCCGGGTAGGCCTGCACCTCGCACCTCTCGGACTGCCTGCGCCGCATCCATGGAAAAACTGTGGCAGCGTGTGGCATCTGGCAGAGGCAGCGCCGAACACATTGCCTCGATGAGCTCTGGTTCGATGTCCACCACGGTGTGCTGCGAATGTGGGTAGCGGACCTGCAGAGCCCGGACCAGCGTCAAAGCGCCTGCGCCCAAGTGTAGGACCCGCAACCTGTCACCAGGTGCAAACGCCGCTTGAATGGCAGCATCGATGCGCTGCAGATATTCGTAGCGAATGGATAGCGGCTGCCGAGGATTTACGTGTGACTGTTCCGCGCCATCAATCATGAGAACGTACGTATCTGTCTCAAAACGATCTGGGACCAATGCCGCTGTTTTGCCGACGTACTTCAGGGGAACTTTCAGGTTTGTCACAGTTTTATAGTACGTTTTGAAGTATGCGTAGAGCCATCTGCCCCGGTTCCTTTGACCCCTTGCACAACGGACATGTTGAGATCATTGCTCGTGCCACTGGCCTTTTCGACGAGGTGATCGTGGCTGTCTCACACAACCCTGCCAAGAACTATCGTTTCGCGGTGGAAGAGCGGATCTCGATTGTCGAGCAGACCTTCTCCGGGCTGAGCGGCATTATCGTCAAACCGATGACCGGGGGGCTGTTGGCCCAATTTGCGCGTGAACAAGGTGCGAACGCGATCGTCAAAGGTTTACGCAACGTGGCTGACTACGAATATGAAGTGCCGATGGCTGCCATGAACCGTCACCTGAGCTCGGTAGAAACAGTTTTTCTAACTGCCGATTCACAGTACACGCCACTGTCCTCAAGCCTGATCAAGGAAGTCCAATCCTTGGGCGGAGACATCAGTGAGTTTGTTCCCCGTGCAGTGCTCAGAGCCTTCAACGGCTCAGACGCCTAACACCCGGTAACCAACAGTGGGTGCCCTCACGGCGCGCCATTTTGGGTGAACGGCCCAAGACAGTTAGAATTGTATGTCGGTCTATGTTCACAAGGAGTGCACTGGCATGAGTTTCCCAGAATCATCAGCTTTCACAGTTGATGTCCGGGACCTAGTTGGTCAACCAGGTTCAATGCAGGAACTCCACGAGAACGTACCTACCCCAGCAGACTTTGGTGCAGGGTTGGTTCAGGTCCCTGAAGGCTCCACGATGGAGCTCGATTTGCGACTCGAGTCGGTCCACGAGGGCATCTTGGTCTCCGGACAAGCTTCAGCTGAAGCTACCGGTGAATGCGGGCGTTGCCTTGATCCACTCAGCATGGATCTAGAAGTTCCAGTCCAGGAACTTTACCTCTACGAACCAGACGAGGTTCTGGATGAGGATGACGAGGAACAGCGCCTAGTCGTTAACGACTACGTGGACTTGGAGCCAATGCTCCGAGACTCGTTCGTCAGCGCACTGCCATTCCAACCGGTTTGCCGAGAAGATTGCCAGGGCCTGTGCGATCAATGTGGAGTCCGGCTGGATGAAAACCCAGACCACCAACACGAGGTGATCGACCCACGATGGGCGGCACTGAGTGAGCTTGGCGATTTAGGGAAACCTGAGTCCAACTAGCACAATAGATTTAACGATCACTACAGAGAAGAGAGAATACTGTGGCTGTTCCAAAGCGGAAGATGTCCCGCTCGAATACTCGTCACCGCCGTTCGCAGTGGAAAGCTACCGCGCCGGCACTGGTGAAGACCGTTGAAAACGGTCGTGTAACCTACTCCTTGCCACACCAGGCAAAGGTTGTCACCGACTCTGCAGGCACCCCACTCTTCATGGAGTACAAGGGCCGCAAAGTCGCCGACGTCTAAGACAGGTACACCAAAAGATTATGTGAGGGGAGAGGCCAGATGAGCCGGAAAGCCGAACGACAGGCGAAAGACGCTCATCAAGCTGCTCCACCTCAAGAACTGCGTGAGCGTCTCGGGATCGATATCGATCTCGAGGCGCTTTCGCATGCTCTGACACATCGATCCTATGCCCATGAGAACCCGGGGCTGGCTGACAATGAACGCCTTGAGTTCTTAGGCGACGCGGTGCTGGAGTACGTCGTGACAGGCCATCTGTATCGGCGATACCCGGATACTTCAGAAGGTGACTTGGTGCGGCTCCGAGCAGCCATTGTGAGCACCAAAGCTCTCGCAAATGTTGCCCGCAAAATCGGTTTAGGTACTTATATTTTGCTTGGACATGGCGAGCTCATGAGCAACGGTCGTCAAAAAGACTCAATCTTGGCCGACACCATGGAAGCGATCTTCGGTGTCGTTTACATCCAAGCCGGTATTGAGGCAGCAGAGAATCTCATCACCGAGCACGTGGTTGCCCTCCTGGATGATTCCGAAGCGATGCTCAACGCCTACGACTGGAAAACCCTCATCCAAGAGTACGTGCACGCCAATCAGCACCAGCACCACGAATACCAGATCGTGGGAGAAGGACCCGACCACAACAGAGTCTTCACTGCCACCTTGTACATTGACGGGAAACCTTACGGTCAAGGTACCGCTACCAGCAAGCGTGAGTCAGAAAAACGGGCGGCTCACGAGAGTTGGAAACAACTCCAACCTGGAGTGACGCCGCCTCATGCCTGAGCTACCAGAAGTTGAGGTGGTGCGCACCGGCCTAAAGAACTGGCTCATGGGCGCCACCATTACAGACGTTCAGGTGCTGGATCAACGATCGATCCGCAGACACCAAGCTGGAGTGGAAGATTTCCTCTCCCAGGTCGAGAACTCGACCATCACCAACATTTCCCGCCGCGGCAAATACCTGTGGTTTACCCTCGACACTGATCATGGTCCGGTGGCGCTGGTAACCCACTTGGGTATGAGCGGACAGCTACTGTTGAAGTCCGGGCAGCAGCGGTACCAACAACTAGTTCAAGATCCAGATCCAGCCCTGGCTGCACAGCTGAAACATCTAAAAGTGCTCTTGACTTGCACCGGAACCGATGGGACATCACTTGAGCTTTGGTTCGTGGACCAACGGATCTTCGGCGGGTTGTTCGTTGACACACTGATCCAAACTGATGATGGGGCGCCAGCCGGACAGGCAGAAGTCGCCGAATCTCTGATCCCAGCACAGATCGCCCACATTGCCCGCGATCCACTCGATCAGCACTTCGACAGTGAACGGCTCTACCGCGCTCTGCGCAAGAAGAATACTGGGCTGAAACGAGCGCTGCTGGACCAATCACTCATCTCGGGGATCGGCAACATCTACGCGGATGAAGCCCTCTATGAAGCCAAATTGCACTACCAACGGCGTACCGCGCACCTCACCCGGAGGGAAGTCACCACGGTGGTCGCTGCCTTGAAAGAAATCTTGCTCCGTTCTTTGGCTGCCGGTGGCACGTCCTTTGACGCGCTCTACGTTGATGTCTCCGGTACCCCGGGATACTTCGCGCGCGACTTGGAAGCCTACGGCCGGGAAAACCAGGCTTGCCGTCGTTGCCAACGAAACGGTGAGCAACAGCTGATCAGGCGAGAAGCGTTCATGAATCGTTCCAGCTACTACTGCCCTAAGTGTCAGCCCCGGCCGCGTAACCGTCACGCTTGAGCGCATTCACGAATCAGAAAATATTCTCCTGCGGTGTAAAGTTGATGCAGACCAGTATCGACCAATTATCAGTGAAGTCTAAGACACGGGAGACGCGTTGCCACCAGCTGACAAGCATGATCACCGGCCACGCCGCACCCGCAGTGTCTATACCCCCAAGCGCCATACCCTGCGCAACGCCTTGATCGCAGTGGGCGTACTCGTCTTGGTCGTTGTTGGTTTGAGCGCCGCGTACTTGAGCGCGCTCTCGAATAACTTCAACGAGAAACGCTCGACGATCGCGTCAGCAATCCCCACGGATCCGGAAGAAGAAGGTCAGCGCCCCGTCAAGGACCCCGGAGATAACTCACTGAACTTCCTCATCCTCGGTTCGGACACGCGCGGGGAAGGCATGGACCAAGCCAACATCAAAGGTGAAGACGGGCAACGTTCAGACACCATGATGGTGATGCACGTACCCGAAAGCAGAGACTCACTGTACGTCATGTCGGTCATGCGTGACTTGTGGGTCGAGATTCCGGACCACGGCACCCAAAAAATCAACGGCGCGCTTAACGCCGGTGGCATCCCCTTGGTCGTACGTACGGTGGAGAATACGCTCGGTTCACGCATCGACCACGTCGTGGTCATCGATTTTGAAGGGTTCAAGTCTCTCACCGAAGCCTTAGGTGGAGTGGACGTCAAGAACGAACACTCCTTCTCCGCGGGACAACGCAATCCCTCATACTTCCCCAAAGGAGAGATCCGCCTTGAGGGGACTGACGCACTACGCTTCGTCCGCGAACGCAAGGCTTTCGTTGACGGTGACTACCAGCGTGTGAAGAATCAACAGGCCTTCCTCATTGGCACCATGTCCCAGTTCTTGAACCGAGAGACCTTGACCAACCCGAACCGCATCTACAAGGTCGTCAACGAATTCAGCCCATACCTCTCAGTGGATGAAGGGCTGGACGCAGCGGCTGTCGCAGGCTTGGGGATGCAAATGTCTGGCCTGCGAACCAACAACATTGAAATGTTTACGGTGCCAAATCTGGGCCCATCGACCGGCCCCGGTGGAGCCTCAATTGTGCTGCCGGATTACGACCGCCTGGAGTCCATGAGCAAAGCCTTCTCGGAGGACACACTCAAAGAATGGCTTGAAGACTACCGGGCGGATGAATCAGCATTCGGCCACGAACCGGGTGAGGAACCAACCGAGTCCCCGGCCCAACCTGCCCCAACCGGTGGGGGAGAACAGAACTAGCCCCAGACAATATGACAAACAATCTGCACATCCTTCTGCTGACCCACTCCTACACACCGGAGGACACAGCACCCCAACGGCGCTGGTCGGGGTTCACCAAATACCTAGTAGCAGTAGGGTACGACGTCAGTGTGGTTGCCCCACAACCTGATCCCGGGCAGGGGGCATGGAAGACCGAAACGGGCGACCACGGTGAACGGATCTACAGGGTCCCTGGCGCCCAGTCAGCGGGGACCCGCACGGGACGCTTGCTGAACAACATCTTGGGTTCTCTGGCCACGATCCCGCGGGCCTTGAGAGTGAAAAACGTTGACATTGTCATCGCAACGGTACCTGCGCTCACCACCGCTCCGACAGGACTGCTTGTCTCGCTGCTGAAACGCCGTCCTTTGATCTTAGAAATGCGGGACGCCTGGCCAGACTTGGCACATGATGCGCAGCTGCCCATGAATTTACTGCGCAAGACCATGGAAGCGGTCCTAGAGTACACGCAGCGCAAGGCTGATGCCGTCATTACAGTCACACAAGGATTCGCTGCACTCCTTAGAAAGCGCGGCATAAGCAACGTGCGTTGCATTCCCAACGGGCTGTCAGATGACATTCTGCAAGTCACCGAGCATCCGGGTGTGCTCAGACACGAAAAATTGCAAGTGCTCTATGTGGGGAACCACGGCGAAAGCCAAGGTCTAGAGACGCTCCTGTCGGCGGCGGCGCTGGCGGCCAAGGACATTGATATGACGCTGGTCGGGACAGGCACCCAAAAGAACGCGCTTATCTCTTTGGCGGAAGATCTTCAGGCACCGGCCACCTTCCTTGATCCTTGCTCTGGTGCTGACCTCCAGGTGTGTTACGAAGCGGCCGATACCTGCATTGTTTCGCTACGCCCAGATTGGCCGTCGTTTCTGCGGACCGTCCCGTCAAAGACCTACGAACTCTTGGCACTGGGCCGTAAGCTCACTGCGGTTCTGAAAGGTGAAGCAGCGGAGCTGGTGAAACGCTACCAACCGGACAGCGTCGTTGCCGCGGACCCAACGCAGATCGCCGCGTACTGGGCAGGACTGAAAGAAAACCCAGAGGAGTTGGTGGTGAGCATTGATCCGGAGTTTGCCGTGCAGGCCTCACCGAGATCCCGTACCGCCAGCTTGATCGCACTGCTGAAGGAAGTCGTGCAGCAGCCACGATCTCACATGCGCTAGCTGTGCCGTGCTTGCATGTCAGAGAACAAATGGGCGATAGGCTAGCTTCGTTGCCCTGCCCTCAGAATCCCTAAGGAACGAACAACCGTGAGCCTCAACATCGAACAAGCATCGGGTGTAGCAAGAAATCTGCTATTGATCCCTTCTGTTCTTGTGACTCGGCTGCAAGCAGACCCGGCCGTGCTGATTCTGTTGGCTTCACGCCGGTTCCCAAGCACAATTACTTTGCCGCTGTTGCGAAATCTTGCACGTGTGTTCAATACCGAACGAAGCTGGTCTCCGGCACTCTATGAGGCTGCAGCCGGCAAGACGGACCCATTGCAGGAACGTGCCGAACAAGCGCTGGAGTTACCCCGCACGGAACGCAATGCTCGCTTCCTGTGCAAACTTGCCGATACCTGCGTCAGTGTCGGCTTGGGAGACGAAGCCCAGCAATTGTTGGATCAGCTGAACAATAAAACGAGCTATGCTCGACGTGCGAAAGCTCGTCTCGCGGCGTGGCGGGGTGAGCTCAGTGACGCGATCGAGCTTCTCGACCCGTCGGTGCCGGGGGAGGGATACCAGCGCAGGCTCTTAGAAGCTGAGTATGCCTCACTTACGACCTCCAGCCCGAAGATCGAAGCTGAACGTGGTTATTCTCCGATCAAGGGGCGCGTCCTGCACGTCTTGACCAACTCCTTGCCACATTCGCGTTCAGGCTACGCTTATCGCACGCAAGCGATCCTTGAAGCCCAACTCGAGGCAGGTCTTGAACCTCAAGCGGTGACCCGTCTAGGCTATCCGGCACTTGTCGGGCAATTCTTTGCACCCAGCTATGACGAGATTGAAGGCATTCGATACTACCGTCAGACCCCGCTGCGGATGCGGCTCGGCTTGGAGGCAAAGCTGCAGCAATCGGCTGAGATGCTGGCTGAACATGTCCGCAGCTTCCGTCCTGCAGTCCTACACACCACGACGCACTATGTGAACGCGTTGGTGGTCCGCGCCGTGGCAGAAGCATTCGGGATCCCGTGGGTGTACGAAGTTCGTGGCCAACTCGCAGACACGTGGGCTTCCAACCGGGGTACTTGGGCGTACGAGACCGAACGATACAAGCTTTTTAACGCTCGTGAGGCAGAAATGGCGCGGACCGCAGATGCGGTCGTCACCTTGGGCGAGCACATGAAACAGAATCTGATCCGCGTCGGTGTCGATCCGAACAACATTTGTCTTTGCCCCAACGCTGTAGGGCAGAGCTACACCGCTGAGCCACACGATACGCACCAAGCCCGTCACGAGCTGGGTCTCGATCCACAGGCACAGTACGTCGGCTCGGTGACCAGTGTGGTCGGCTACGAAGGGCTTGACGACTTGTTGCGGGCTGCTGCCTTGCTGGCGCCTGAGTTTCCGCGACTGCGAGTGCTTATAGCCGGTGACGGTGCAGCACTAGAGAGTTTGAAGAACCTAGCCGCATCCTTGGGAATTGCTGATCGTGTCCAGTTTGCCGGTCGGGTGGAGAAGAAGCTTGCCCCGCTCTACCAAGCTGCACTGGATGTTTTCGTGGTGCCACGCAAAGACACGTTGGTTACTCGTTCGGTAACACCGCTGAAATCGGTTGAGGCATCGGCACTCGGGAAACCGGTGATTGTCAGCGATATCCCAGCACTGCATGAGGTTGTCAAAGACCAAGAAACCGGTCTTGTAGCGACGGCAGAGAACCCGGAGAGTTTTGCGCGAGCGATCGCCGAGCTCCTTGAAAACCCAGACACAGCGGGCCGACTCGGTTCCGCTGGGCGCGAGTGGGTCTTGGAGACACGCACCTGGACCGTGAATGCCGGAACCTACCTTGGTCTTTATCGTCAGCTTGATGCCGTAAACTGAGCTTCTTCTGACGCTGAAAGGACGCTAATGCCTACGATTACACCCATCAAGCCACAAAAGGACATAGGCGCTGGTTTTAGACCGGAGATTCAAGGACTGCGAGCCATTGCCATTGCGGTGGTACTGCTGTTTCATCTCTGGCCCAACCGCATCACCGGTGGCTTCGTAGGTGTAGACGTTTTCTTCGTCATTTCCGGCTATTTGATCACCGGACACTTATTCAAGGAGCTCCTGCAAACGGGAAAGATCAGGCTGGGACGGTTCTGGTCTCGACGGATCCGCAGATTGCTGCCCTTGTCCTTCACCGTCTTGATCTTCAGCTTCATCACCATGTTGCTGCTCATGCCGGGCACCACGTGGTCCACGAATATCCGGCACATCGTTGCTTCGACGCTGTACGTGGAGAACTGGGCGTTAGCTTTTGACGCCGTTGACTATCTTGCCCAAACGGATGAGGGCAATATGGTTACCCACTACTGGTCGCTCTCCATTGAGGAACAGTTCTACGTCTTTCTGCCGCTCATCTTGTTAGCGGCGGTGTTCCTCGCCACGATGCGAGCCAAGCACAATACCGTGAACTACCGAACCGTCGCTCTCACGGTCTTGACTATTGTCGGGGTAGTGTCGCTGGCGATCTCGGTGATCTTCACCGCACAAAATCAGGCTGAAGCCTACTTCGTCACACCCACCAGAATGTGGGAATTCGTGGTCGGTGGCGTGATTGCCCTCTTGGGCGTCCAAATCCACGGCAAACTCGGCAACACCTTGGGGTGGCTCGGTGTCACCATGATCCTTGCGGCAGCGTTTCTCTTTGATGGCAACTCGCCGTTCCCGGGTTACATCGCCTTGCTGCCGGTACTGGGAGCGGGCCTGCTGCTATGTTGCGGTTCCGACAAGCCCGGAACGGGCGTTTACTGGTGGGCCAGCACCAAACCCGCACAATGGTTGGGGGACTGGAGCTATGCGGTCTACCTCTGGCACTGGCCGCTGATTGTGCTGGCACAGTACCGGCTGGATGAATTCCTGTGGCACCACAAAGTGGTTGTGCTCGTGCTCTCACTGCTCTTGGGTTGGGCTTCCAAGCACCTCATTGAGGACCCTGCTCGCTTTGCCCCCAAACTCCAAGGAACAAAGCCATCGTTGGCCATGATGCTGGCTGGCATGGTGGTGATCAGCGGGTCTGTCTTGTTGATCCCGTCCCAAATCATCGCCCAGGAAAACACCCCACAATTGAGCCAGGAAGACCGTTGCTACGCTTCCGGCGCTCTGACCAATAATTGCGAACCATTGGAGGGCACCAGCGGACCGTATCCGAATCCGGCTACCGCTATGGCGCAGAACCGGGATTTCTCGTTCATGGAATGTCAGGCTGCCGTTGACGCCAACGAGAATCCAGACTGCGTGCTCGGTGAAGACGGCAATGAACCTGCCAATGCCGTCATCATTGGCGATTCCCACGCCACAGCCTGGCTCCCGGTCATCGACCAGTTAGGTAAAGACCATGGCCTCCGCGTCAAGACCTTCACCCGCAGCGGTTGTACTCCGATCGATTTAGAACGGTCGTCCACGGGCAATGCTGGCAAAGAAGCGGACATCTGTACTGAGCATGTGAAAGATGCGTTCAAGTTTGTCGAAGAACACGACGAGATCAAGTACGTCTTTTTCGCAGCCTCACCAGTGGATCGTCCTTACGTAGGACCGGATGGTGAAAGGGACGAGAAACACGGAGTCAATCGACTCGTCCAAGTCTTCAAGGAACTAGAGGCAAGCGGTAAAGAAGTCGTCGCGTTTGAAGAGGTTCCTCGGTTCGGAGAAAAAGTACCGGTCTGTTTAGAAGCTCATCCTGACGATCCTATGGCGTGCACCCGTTCTGTGAAGAATGCGTTCAAGACCAACTCCTTCATCACGGAGGCCATGAAGCAGAATCCTGCTGGCGTCGCGTCGGTGTCGGTGCGTGACCAGATTTGCGATGATGAGAAATGCTACCCCGTCTTGGGTACCGTGATGACCTATCGGGATGGCTCCCACCTCACTGAGCTCTTTGTTGAGTCGCTGTACCCGGTCGTGGAGCAGCGTTTACGTGATCAAGGTGTGTTTCCTGCAACTAAAGACTGAAAACACGGTGCCTAATTGCCATCCGTGCTCATAAGCGCACTAAACTATCTACTGTCTATTCAGAAGAATGAGGAAGAACGACTTAAATGCGAGACTTCAAAACTGTAGCCACGATTGGCCTTGGCTACATCGGTCTGCCGACTGCAGCTATCTTGGCCAACAACGGTCTGAAAGTTGTCGGTGTTGACGTAAACCAGAACACCGTGGATGCAGTCAACCGCGGAGAGGTTCCTTTCGTTGAACCGGATCTGGCTGAATTCGTCGAGAAAGCCGTCAAGGATGGAAACCTCTCGGCCAGCACCGAAACTCCGAAAGCAGACGCGTACATTGTCGCTGTTCCGACTCCCTTCAACGACGACAAGACCGCCGATTTGGGCTACATTGAGGCCGCTATTCGGGGTATCGCGCCGCAGCTTGAAGGCAACGAGCTGATCATTCTCGAATCGACCTCACCGCCAAAGACCACTCAGCACATGGCTGACTACTTGGCAGAGCAGCGTCCGGACCTCGACATGGATTCGATGCTCATTGCTCACTGCCCGGAGCGTGTGCTGCCAGGTCGCATCATGATCGAGCTTGCCACGAACGACCGTATTGTTGGCGGCCTCACCCCGGCAGGCGCGGAAGCAGCTAAGAAGCTGTACTCTGCGTTCTGCACCGGCGAAATCCTGCTCACCGACGATGTCACCGCCGAAATGGCAAAGCTGGTGGAGAACTCCTACCGCGACGTGAACATCGCGTTCGCCAATGAACTGTCAGTGATCTCTGACAAGCTTGGGATCAACGTGTGGGAGCTCATCGAGCTGGCCAACCACCATCCGCGTGTCAACATCCTGCAGCCGGGCCCAGGTGTAGGTGGACACTGCATCGCGGTAGACCCATGGTTCATTGTTTCTGCCCTGCCTGAAGAATCTCAGCTCATCAAACAAGCCCGTATGGTCAATGACGCCAAACCAGCTTGGGTGATCGAACAGGTCGAGAAGGCACTTGAGGAATCTAAGTCCGCCAAGGTTGCCGTTTTGGGCCTAGCGTTCAAGGCAAACATTGACGACCTGCGTGAATCCCCATCGATTGCGATTGCTCAAAAGCTCGCGACCGATCTGCCTGAGACCGAGTTCCTGATTGTGGAACCACACGTCGAAGAGCTACCGAAGCAGCTCAGCGCCTTCAAGAACGTCGAATTTGCTGACATGAATGACGCTGTCAAGAACGCAGACATCGTCCTGCTGCTGGTCGACCACGAGAAGTTCGCAGAGATCGACAAGGCAGCTTTGGCTGATAAGACTGTTATCGACACTCGCGGATTCTGGGACGAAAAGAAAAACGCGTAACCTATAATCCAATGGTCTGAAGGCCGGTCAGGAATTTTCCTGACCGGCCTTCGACGTTTTGTACTGGACTGTTAAAGTTTGGCGTAGGCGTCCGTGAACGCGTCGACAACGGTCGACCAGGAGCGTTCTTGCTCCACCCATTGCCGGCCGGCTTTGCCCAGCTCTTCGCGCAGCTCCCAGTCGGTGATGAGGGTACGTAGCGCATCTGCGAGGGCATAAACCTTGTTGGCTTGAAAGACTAGGCCACGCGTGCCGTCACCAGCGATCTCTCGTAGCGGCGGAACGTCTGAAACCACGACGGCTTTGCCCATCGCCAGCGCCTCAAATGGCTTCAGCGGGGTGACTGTATCGGTCGCCAACGTGGATTTACGCGGATAGGCCATGATGTCCATTTTCGTGTATTCTTCGGCCACTTGGTCGTGTGGTATTCGACCGGGCATTGAAATCACATCGTCGACACCCACTCGGCTGATCAAGGATCGCACGTGGGTAGCAGCGTTTCCGTCACCGATAATGCGGACGTCGAATCGCAGTCCTTCATCTCGGAGGACTTTCACTGCCCGCACCAATAGGTCCAAATTCTCATAGGCGACGATCGAACCGATGTAGCCGATCCGCGGCGTGGTGCGCAGGGTGGAGTAGGACGGCGTGAACTGCCGTGTGTCGACCGCATTTGGTGCCAGATTCAGATGCTGAGGGTCGGCTCCACGTTCTAGCAACAGATCGGTCATTGGCGCATTCATGGTGAGCACTTCGTCCGCATATTGGACAGCAAGGGTTTCCCAGTATTCACCGAACGGTGCTCGCTTGTGCAAGGAATATGACGGCTCTGATTCTTGGTAAACGAGTTCCCACAGACCCGATACCTCATACACGATCTTCAGACCGAGCTGGCGCGCAGCGATGATCGCCGGGATGGCGATGAGATACGTGGAACGAACGTGAACTTTGGTTGCTTTGAACTGGAGGAGTTGTTGCTTGTAGACCTCTACACATTCCAGCATGTAGCTGGCTTCGCCATGGTTATATGACTCCAAGCCGGGGAGACGGTGGTATTCAATGCCGTCAACCACATCAGAAACGACATGTCCCTGGGCGGTGTCCGGATAGCCGGGGCGCGTTATTGCCGTAATCTTCACGCCATGATCGGCCAAGTTGGTGAAAATGCCGTGTGCTCGGATTGCATAGCCACCGGACTGTTGAGGCACCGATGCGTGTAGGAAGCACACGATGTGTTCTTCACCAGGCTGATCTGTTCGCGCAGTTGCGGCAGGTTCTTTGAGTAGCCGCTCAAGCTCAACTGCGGCATCGGCTTGGGTTGCAAGTCTGCTGGTTTCGGTATCCGGAGTCGTGTTCATCCACCGCAAATACGCACCGATAGATTCGAACTCATTGTTCACCCACAATTCCCGCACGTTGACTTGGTGCAGGAATTGAGGATGCTGAAGATAGTTGGCAAGCTCAAGCAGCTCAGCTCGGAGTGTTTCATCCAAAGAGGCGACCGCTTGCTCTAATCGGGCCTGCACGATCTGCTCTGCCACGCTTGGTGCGTCAAGACTCCAGAAAAAGTCCAAAGCCGACGCGATCATCTGTGTCGGGACAATACCGAGCCGTCCGATATCGTGCCGGTCGCGAGTAAACCAACGTGTCACAGGAGCTGGCTGATCGTGCACCGAACCCAGAGGCGCGGCAGGGAAACTCATGAAATCGTGGATCAGAAGTTGTCGTGCAATCAGTTGATTCACGGCAATCGAGAAAAACGGTGCAGTCGGATCCACCGTGATGGCCGAACCCGTGGCAACATCCCAAGCCTGAAGGTCTTGCTTGCGTGAAAGCGAGTAACGGAGCCAGCAACTGCGGGGAAAGTCACGGCTTTTTCCGATGGGGATAAAGGGTAGTGGACGATGCTGCAAGGCAGTGCCGGGAACGCTGTCGATCTGAACGATGACAGCAGGGGAGTCACTAAGTCGCGACAAGGTCATGACATCGGTCTCGGACCGGCCGTTTGCCATGGTGATGAGGACAGTATTCGGCTGCGCCAAGTGCTGTTCCGCGATAGCTTGCAGCTCTCCATGAGCGCTGGTTCCTCCTTGAACACCAACCGTTGGTTTCTGGGGCAATGGCACATTCTTGCGTCGGAGTTTGCCATGTAGAAGAGGGTTGAGGAGTTCTAGCTCGGACTCGTCTTCATACAGGACCACAACGGTGGCGTTCCGTGCAACGGATACCTGATTCTGCGGAACTGACTTAATTTGCTCGATCAGTTCCGAATCAGTGATATGCGCGGTTCGTTCTTGTCGCGGAAGCCGGGACAAAGTTTTCAGTGCAAGGTTCCGGTGCCCAGCGGAGAAAAGAAGTTCGGCAAGTTCGGCCAGCTCGCGGGTCTCGCGCAGAGACCTGCCGAGTCGTTGGCCCATGGCCTTGATGAGCGTCGCGGAGGTGAGTTGCTGGAAGGTTGTCCGCCAGTCGTTTTCTATCGCATTGATGCTGGAAACGTCTAAGTCGTACAGGGCCTGTGAGTAGCGTGTGTCAACGTTCATTCTGCTCCGCCTGTTTCATGAGCGCGGCGGCTTCGGTCTCTGTGATCTTGCCCTTGCGCTGCATAAACTCAATGATCACTGGGTCCGACCACGCGAATCCACCGTAATAATCGGTGAGATCGAGGATTGTTTGTTCGGCAGCTGCAACCTCAGATGCCATGACCTGTGGGAGCTTGGCCAAGTACCAGCCACCTAAGAAGTTCTCCAATCGAGCTTCCTTGTACTCTTCAAGAAGTCCGATTTCTCGGAGCCACGCTGCTCGGGCCGCCTCGAGAGGGCGATACTTCTCGAAGAATCGAGCTGAAACCGTGTTAACAACCGAATCCGCCACCTCACCGTAGTAGGTGTGAATCGTCTTGCCTACGGTCGCGATCGATGTCGCGTAGTAGAACATCTGTTGGAAAAAGAACGAGTCTTGCCCAACGGCACCGACCGGTTGCTCGATCCCCAAGGAAGTCAGCCACTCGGTGTTCGCCATGAGAGCTTGGATGCTCATCGGTTGGAAGCCCAGGTCAACAATACTTCTTGGCTGCAGTCGGATGATTCTCTCGGAAAGTGCTTTGAGACGGGAGCGAAGGATCCCGACGTAGCGAGAAACTCGGTGTCCGCTGCGCCATCGAGACATATTTCCAAGAGCAAAGTCAGCCCCGGTTTCTTGCAGCTCCTGCCAGAGTGCGGCGAACCCATCATTGAGCGCTTCGTTGTCCGGATCTAGGTACGTGACGTAGTCAGCGGTAACAAGTTCCAAGCCTTTGTTGCGGGGCCGGGACGCGCTGCCTGAGCCACCGGCGGGGAACTTGTACACTTTGACGTTGCGGTACTGCGCTGCGAGCCGATCGATGACTTCATGAGTCAATGGGTCGGTAGAGCCATCGTCAACGAAGATGACTTCCATCTGCTCGAACATGCTGGAACGACGCAAGGATGCAAAACACTTGTGTTCTAGGTGTCGGCCGTTGTTGTAAATCGGCACAATGACGGAGAACGCTGGGCGGTCTATCGCCGGTTGAAGGACAACTTTGTCGACACCGCGTGTTTGAATTTCAAAGTTATCCAGTACGTAACAACTTTGTGGTTCTTCTATTTGTGGCACTCCAAGATAGGTGGCGCTGGAACCAGTGCCATCAATATCTCGCCGATACTGATGTGACAACTTGTCCGTAGACTCGACTGTTCCCACGACTTTTTGCACAGAACTAGCAGCAGAGTAGTGGAAACCATTTACAATGTCTTGGACATAGTGCGGGCCGTAGGCGAAGTCGGTGGAAGCATCGAGACGGATATCGAACTCGGCGGCACGAGCCGCGAAATCATTCTCAGAGATGACTTCGAGGTTCCCGTATGTTTGAGCTGCAAAATCCGTGCGTAACTGATCATCAATGTCACTGCTCGTGACAGCGACGCGCAGGTGACGCTCTGGTCCCTGAAGACCAACGCTGCGCAGAATGTCATCAATGCGGTAGCTTGTCAGATCGTGAGTGAAGACATCACGGATCCCGTCGGCCTGGATTCGGCGCAGCTCACCAAGTTTTAGGTTCTCGAGCAAGTCTTGGACGTCCCGTGCGGAGTTGGCGGTATGAACCTGGGGGTATCTCGAGTTGATACCTGCGTTGTAGTTGCTCAGCACTAGGGTGCCCGTTGCTTGCAGCTCGACCACCCGGTTGGCATACATTGTCCGGCTGTCTTGGACAGAGTTCAGATTGATGGCAATATCGCTCAAGCGCAACAGGCTCAGTAATTCGTCATGGCCGATACTCGGCATCACGGCGCCCAAGAACTCAACCGGGAAATAGTAACGGTCCCGATCCAAATCTGAGTTGCGGTCGAAAATCAGCAGGTCATGGCGGCTGCTGTTGACGACCCCACGCAAGATTTGTCGTCCCCATTTTCCGCGGGGCGCATATTTGTGGTTGAACCATGAACCGGCAAATGGAATGACATCTTGGGTTCCACTACGGTGCCCGAGCGGGGAATGATGCAGGGGATTGACACCAAACGGAAGAACACCGATCGACTCCGCTTGAGGACACTCTTCTTGGTAGCGAGGAATCATCTCTTCCGCACTGGTGAAGATGACGTCCGAAACCTTCGCGAACGGTAGGAAGTGGATGAAGTTGGGTGGGTCTTCCTTGGAATAGAAGACTATCGGGACATCTTGGCCACGGAAGTAGGGCACGATTGTGTGCAGCAGAAGCGTCTGCAACTCACCATCTCGCCGCGTGACACCCTGCCAGGACACTCCGTCGATGCCTCGCCACGTAGAGGCTAGAAGGAGGACATCAATGTCACCCACATCCCGGTAGTTTTCCGGGGTGATCGGCACAAAGTCTGCCAGCCCGACAAAGCTCTTATACAAGAACTCATCACAAATGATGCCGATACGCTGCTGGACCTTTTTGGTGGCAATGCCGGCAGAGAGCTCGGGAAGGCGAAAAGCATTCTTAGCCAGTTTATTTTTTCGGGCCACCAAACTCTCACCCGCAAACAGATCTTGAGCGGGTGTGCGCCGAGGCTGGGACTTTTGGTGTTCTGCCTTGAGGGCTTCAGGGTCGAAATGGTCTGGCTCCAAGAACTTCAAAAACTTGTCATCAGCGATCAGTTGTTTACGAAGTTCGCTGATGCGTTCTTGGATCAGTTCTTCAGATGCACGTCTCACGGGTATGGCGGTCCTCTAACCTACTTGCCTTGCTGAAGCACACGGCGTTTCACGGCACCTGCGCGGCGTCGTGCTGCCCACACGGTCTTGCCTGCGACCTGACGCGGCCCCTGTTGAGCCAGCTTTTTCGCCCGGCGCAACGCGGTGAGCGCCACGAAATCTGGCACTGAACGCGCGTTGAGAACCTTTCTGAGCAACACAACTTCGTTGCGCAGGGCTGCCTGAGTCCGCAGGGCCTGAACAAGCTCACGTTCCACCGCTTGGCGTGCGCGAACTTCTTGTCGCAATCGCTCAAGCAATTCGTGCTGTGTCTGGTTCTCTGAAATGGCCATCGTGGACTCGCTTTTCTATGCGTTTGTGCCGAATTCGTCGATGCGCTTGCCAACCTTGAGTAGTTCGGCAATGGCTGCCACGGTGCGTTCGGCTGCACGGCCGTCGCCGTAGGGGTTCACGGCGTTTGCCATCGTCGCGTAGTGCGCCGAGTCGGTCAGGAGCTTGGTGACTTCGTCAACCACGCGTTCCTCATCAGTGCCAATCAGCAGGACGGTCCCGGCATCTACGGCTTCTGGGCGTTCGGTGTTGTCACGCATCACCAAGACCGGCTTGCCGAGAGAAGGTGCCTCTTCCTGGACTCCACCGGAATCAGTCAGCACAATGTGGGCCAGCGACAACATGCGCGTGAATTCACCGTAGGCCAGAGGCTCGGTGACAATGATGTTGTCGAGTCCTTCAAGTGCTGGCAGCACAGCTTCACGGACCACAGGGTTCTTGTGCGCAGGCAGGACAATCTGTAGTTCCGGGTTAGCCTTAGCGATTCGGGCGATTGCTCGACCAACTCCGCGCATGGCATCGCCCTGGTTCTCACGGCGGTGCGTGGTGACCAACATGACCTGCTTGCCGGAGGCGGCAAGCTCTTCAAGTTGCGGGTCCGAGAACGGAACCTGCTTCTCCACGGTGGTCAGCAGCGCATCAATGACTGTGTTACCGGTGACAACGATGTCATCAGCATTGACGCCCTCGTTGAGCAGGTTCTGCTTGGAGACCGAAGTAGGTGCGCAGTGCAGTGAGGAGATCTGCGTGGTCAGTTTCCGGTTGGCCTCTTCCGGGAAGGGGGAGAAGAGGTCGTGGCTGCGCAGGCCAGCCTCGATGTGGATGACTGGAATCGAGTGGTAGAACGCAGCCATGGCTCCGGCGGTCACGGTGGTGGTGTCGCCCTGAACGATGACCGCGTCTGGCTTCTCCTCTTTGAAAAGCTCGTCCAACCCATCAATGGTGCGGGTGAGAATGCCACACAGTCCTTGGTTTGGCCGCATGACGTTCAAGTCGATATCCGGTTCGATACCAAAGAGATTATTGACTTGATCGAGCATCTCCCGGTGCTGGCCGGTAGAGACAACCTTGCAGTCGAAGACGTCCGACTTCTGCAGCTCGGCGATCACGGGAGCCATCTTGATTGCTTCTGGGCGAGTCCCGTAAATCGGCATAATGACAGGGCGCATGTGGATGTTGATTCCTTCGAACCTAGATCAATACAACTACGCACGACAATACCACCGACCATGCAAGAATCCGTGTTCGTCGAAGCAGCCCTGAATGTGATGCCGGTGACGGGTTGTCAGGATTCGAACTTGAGAGACGTATTATGGAACCGGACATGAGAAAGATAGAGAGAGCTAAGTTATATGGCTGATACAGCCGCAGCTGGTTCCAGCAACTCTGGGGACGCTCCACAGGAGAGGGCCGCTACCGTGGTCAAGGTCGATCACGATCGGCTTCACCGGGTGGGCGCTCGGCTAGGATTTTTCGCGTACCTTCGGGAAACTTGGCGTACCCGTAGCTTCATCTTTTACGACGCAAAGTCGCGCTTCAAATCGGAAAATGATGAAGACAAACTCGGTCTTCTCTGGACCGTCATCAACCCCATCCTCTTGGGTATCAGCTTCTACTTTGTATTCGGTCTGCTGCTGCAAACCAGCCGTGGCATTGAAAACTTTGTTGGGTTCTTGATCATTGGCATCTTTACCTTCCAATACTCAACCCGGGCCGTGACCCGCGGCGCCCGTGCCATTTCCTCAAACCGGAAGGTCATAGCGGCCTTCCAGTTCCCGCGCCTTGCCCTGCCTTTGTCGATCGCGGTTCGCGAGGCCATCGGCTACATCCCGATCCTGGGAACCATGATTTTCTTGATCCTGGTTTTCCCACCCATGGAAGAATTCACGTGGCGGTGGGTGCTCATCATCCCTGCTTTTATCTGCCAATTCATGTTCAATCTCGGCTTGTCCCTGATCTTGGCGCGGATCATTGCTTTCCACGTTGACGTGGCGAACATGCTCAGTTTCGCAATGCGTATTTGGATGTACACCTCCGGGGTCTTCTATTCGCTTGATCGATACGCCAACTATCCGGTCCTGCGGGAGTTGCTCGAGCTCAACCCGCTACACCAAGTCATGACGGTGCTGCGTCAGTCCATGCTGTATGCAACAACACCGTCCTGGACGACGTGGGGGATCTTGGCTTTCTGGGCATTGAGCACGGTCATCGTCGGTGTGATCGTCTTCTGGCAAGCCGAAGAACGCTATGGAAAGGACATCACCGCAGTATGAGCGAGAAAAAACCCGTCCTTGTCCTTGACGATATTTCCATGAAATATCGCGTGCAGTCTGGCAGTGCTGAACTCGATCAGAAACGTGGTTTCCTTGGCAAGCTCAAAGGCCGGATCACCGGCCAAAAGCGCCGAGTCACAGTGGAAGCACTGAAACCGCTGTCACTGGCTTTCTATGAAGGCGAAACAATTGGGCTCATTGGCCGTAACGGCTCCGGAAAATCAACGCTGTCGAAGATCATCGCCGGACACCTGACCCCTACGACCGGTCGAATCCTAGCGACGGATTCACCCATCATGCTCGGGGTGAACGCCTCCTTGATTCAAAGCCTGTCAGGCGCGCAAAATATTCGTCTTGGTTGCTTGGCGATGGGCATGACGCATGAACAAATTGACGAAAAATACGACAGCTTGGTGGAACTGACTGGTCTGGAAAAGGCCATCGATCTGCCCATGAAGACTTACTCGTCCGGTATGAGCGCACGCTTGCGTTTCGCGATTGCGACCGCCGTTGACCCAGAGATCTTGGTGATTGACGAAGCACTCAACACCGGTGACGCCCAGTTCAAGGCGCGCACACAAGCCCGTATGGACGAGCTGCGCAAGAACGCAGGCTTGGTGATCCTAGTAAGTCACAGTATTTCCACGATCAAGCAGATGTGCACCCGCGCAGTGTGGCTGGATAAAGGCACGCTCGTCATGGACGGTGACGTTGCCGAGGTGACCGCCAAATACCAAAGCTTCATGAAGAATCTTGCGAAGAAAAACAATGCGACGGCTCGCAAGATCATGCAGTCCGGCATTGCTACCTTGCCTGAAGTCACCATCGTTGATGCTTGAATAAATTCAAGCGGATGCTGAAGTTGCCATGTATCTGAAGCGGTTGGAAGTTAGAGGCTTTAAGTCCTTCGCTTCGGCGACCCGCTTCGACCTTGAACCTGGCGTCACCGCGATCGTCGGTCCCAACGGTTCTGGGAAATCCAACGTGGTGGATGCTCTTACCTGGGTGATGGGGGAGCAAGGCGCGCGCGCACTACGCGGCGGCAAGATGGAAGATGTCATTTTCGCCGGAACTAGCAGCCGCCCAGCCTTGGGCCGGGCACAAGTTTCACTGACCATCGACAACTCGGATGAAGTACTCCCGATTGAATACACGGAAGTCACCATCTCTCGTACGCTGTTCCGGTCCGGGGCATCTGAGTATGCCATCAACGGCACAGCATGCAGACTCTTAGACATTCAGGAACTGCTCTCCGACACCGGCATGGGGCGTCAGATGCATGTCATTGTTGGCCAAGGCCAGCTCGACCGCATCCTGCAAGCCACTCCCGAAGATCGACGCAGCTTCATCGAAGAAGCCGCAGGGGTACTGAAGTTTCGGCGACGCAAAGAAAAAACAGAGCGCAAACTGGCCGCCCTAGAAGCAAACTTGCTCCGCCTGTCTGATCTGACAAAGGAAGTCAGCCGGCAGTTGACGCCGCTGGGTAGACAAGCAAAAACTGCACGCCGTGCCCAATTCGTCCAAGCCGAACTGCGAGACGCCAAGGCACGGATCTTGGCAGATGACATCCTCCAATTGCACGGGGTACTAGACCAACACAGCGAGGAATACACCCGTGCCAAACAAGAACATGAGACAGCACAGCAGCAGGAGCAGCTCAAAAAGGACCTGATTACCCAGCTCGATTCAAAGCTTCGTTCCTTGCGCCCGAAGCTCCAGACGGGCCAGGAGCTACGCAACCGCGCGGCGACACTGAACGAGAGATTCAATTCGCTCATCGAGCTTTCTCTGGAACGTCAACGCCACGCCAGAGCCAATCGCGACCAATACATTGAGCGGGCCGGAGGCCGCGGCGGACAACAACGCGCCATCGCTTTGCGAGAGAACCAGCTTGAGAGCCTTCGCCAAGAACTCGTGCAGAAGCACAAAGACGTAGAAGAAATCGAGAGACGTCTGCAAGAAGCGCAGGAACTTCTGGCCAATACTGAGGAAGCGGCTGAGGAAGAGTCCAACCGAATTCTGACGCTCATTCAGGAACAGAACCGGTTGGCCCGCTTATACGACGAGCTCCTGAACAAGATCGCTCTGAACAACCTTGAGGTACAGAACGCTAGCCGTCACGTGGAAGAACGTGAAGATCAACTAGCTCATCTGCCAGCAATTGAAGAAGAAACTGACGATAGAAGCGCGGAATTGCTGGAACTGCAATCACGCACCGACGCTCAAGCCGCAAGCTACGAGAGCAAATTGCTGCGCGAGGACCGATTGCGTCAGCTTGCTGCGCTGGTGACTCGACTGCAGCGACAGGCAGACAGCCGGCTCCATCAAGTTCGTGCAGAGCTCGAAACTCTCGAACGAGAGTTGGCGAGCTTGAACAAGGTGCCCAACAACCTAGGGGAGCGTCTCACCGATTTCGTTTCCGTAAGTCCGGGCTGGGAGAAAGCTGCCGCTGCGCTGTTCAACGAGCCACTTCCAGTGCAACTTGTCGGGACCGAACCTGACTTCTGGAAGCTCAGACTCAGCGAAGACAACCCTGCACCGGCGTCAATTCGCTGGAACCCATCCCGGCCCGGACCAACTCAGGAACCGGCACCTCCACAGTGGGGTCTTGCGGCAAACACCGTAATCCAGCGCGATGCTAATGCTCCACAACATCTTGCTTCGATCATTGACGAACTCTTAGCCAAAGTAGTGTTTGTGCAAGAGATTTCAGAGGCCAAAACCCGAACGCTGGAGCAGAGACTCTATACCGTGGTCTCAGCCAGTGGTGAGATTCTCCGAACCAATAGCTACGAATACCATCCCATGGTGCGGCGAAACCCGCTGGAAGTGCGTTCTGAAATGGAAATCAGCAACAATGCACGCCTAAACCTGCAGCATCGACTCGACGTCTTGGCCACCCGCAATGATCAGGTACATGCAGCCCTTGATGACGTGGTCAAGGACAAGGCCGATGTCATCACAGAACTGACCCAATTGCGGGCCGAAAAGAAGACGCTCGAACAAGCCCTCTCAGAACAGGCACAGCAACGTCTTGCCCGAGAGCAACAACGCCAGCGAGCCGAAACACGCCTAAAACAGGCTCACGCACACCTTGAGCAGGTCAGAAAACTCGGCGAGCAACTCGGCGAAGAACTCGACTCAACGCCACAGCCAGAGGCCACCGAACCGGATCGCAGCACCGAAGCGAAACTCAAGGCCCAGACTCAGCAAGCACGTGAGGTCGAAACTGAACTGAAATTGCGTTTGCGTGGGGCCCAAGCTGAATCAAAGTCGGCGCAACAGCAAGTCGCTGCGGCAGAGTCGAACATCAAACAGGAACAACGTCGATTCCATGACGCGCGCGAAAAAGCGATCCAGGCCCACGCTCAGATCCGAAACACGAGCGCTGTTTACACAAAAGCTAACGAGTACCTCAGTCGTTTGACTGCAGCGCAAGATCAATTGGCTGCCGAAGTAGCGGAATTGGATGCGCAAACGCAGCAACTTCAAGTACAACTCGAACAAGAACGTCAGCAGCTCAGCGACCTGCAACGAACTACCGCAGAGACTGCACAAGCACTCCACAAGTTGGAGCTGGCACAGCATGATGCTCAACAGCGTGCAGAAACCACCGTCCAGAGAGCACGCGACGAGCTGGGCATGACACCGGAGTTCCTGATCGAGAATTACGGGCCTGAAGTACCAGTCCCGGTGACAGAACCAGAAGAGCACGATAAATGGGCGGCATTGAGAGTGGAAGTGGACGCGCAGGGCAACCCACTTCCGCGAACCAAACCTTTCGACCGTGCCGAGCAAGAGGCGCGCCTTGCTAGAGCGACCAAAGACCTTTCCGCGCTGGGTAAATTCAACCCACTGGCCTTGGAGGAGTTCTCCGCGCTGCAGGAACGGCATGATTACCTGAACGGCCAACTCGACGATCTACACCAGAGCAAACAGGATTTGCTCGGGATCATCCGTGACGTCGACGAACACGTGGAACGTGTTTTCGCGGAAGCCTACGCCGACACCGCGGTTGAGTTTGAATCGATCTTTAACCGTCTTTTCCCCGGTGGAACAGGCCGTTTGATTCTGACCGACCCAGAAGACATGCGCATGACAGGCATTGACGTCGAGGCGAAGCCCGCCGGCAAAAAAGTCAAGCGACTCTCGCTCCTGTCCGGTGGGGAGCGATCATTGACAGCTCTGGCCATGCTGATCGCCATCTTTAAGGCCCGTCCATCACCGTTCTACGTCCTTGATGAAGTTGAAGCCGCCCTAGACGATACCAACCTAGGACGGCTCTTAGAGATCTTCAAAGATCTGCAAGAATCCAGTCAGTTGGTGATCATCACGCACCAGAAGCGCACCATGGAAATCGCGGACGCACTCTATGGTGTGTCCATGCGCGGAGACGGTGTCTCCAAGGTCGTGACACAGAAAATCAGCACCGACTCCGGTAGCTGACGCGAGAACGTTTTAGAGTTGATCGCCCTCAGCCGGCAATTGCTGAGTCTTCGCAACGACCGGAAGCTCACCCGTACGAGGACCACCAGGGTAAACCTCAACATTAGTTTCAGGTGAGAAATACCAAACGATCGCTGCGATGATCATGATGAGACCGGTGGTCGCGAAGGCAATGTGATATCCGAATGCGTCAGCGATTAAGCCCGCCAACAGCGGTCCGGAAATCGCACCAAGATCGGCAGACATCTGGAAAGTCGCCAATGCCTTACCGCCGTTCTGGCGCCGACCAATGACATCAGCAACGGAGGCCTGCTGGGCAGGGTTGAGTAGACCAGTGCCAGCACCGGCGATCGTGCAAAGAGCCAAGAAAACCCAAGGATTGTCAAAGAAACCGAGCAATCCGCTGGTAATGCCCGCCACAGACAAGCCAATCAAGATCGCCGGCTTACGACCGTAGTGATCAGAGAACCTAGAGGTTGTCGTCACGACCACCAAATTGCCTAACGCAAACAGCGACAGCGCCGCCGGAGCCAGATCAGCGGTGTCAGTCCACGGCACACTCACGCCTAGGAAAGCCGTTGCTGCGAAGAGCGGGATGAGCGAGTTCCGCACACCGAAGGTGGACCAACCATTGGCAAACGCCGATGCCAAAGCAGCCTTGTAGGAAGGATTTGCCAGAGCTTCGCCGACGCTCATCACGGGTCGGACATCTCGGTTCTCACGTGATTCAAGACGGCTATCTTTCAACGCGAAAAACACAATAGCGGCAGCGACGACAAGTGAACCGCCATAAATTAGGAACGGTGCACGGGTGCCCAGCCCCGCAAGGAGCCCACCCAAAATGGGACCGGCAATATTTCCAAAAAGGAAAGCAGAGGCGTAGCGACCCGAGACCCGGCCCCGAATCTTGGATGGTGACTTCCGTGCAAGGAAGGTCATGGCCGAAACGGTAAATAACGTCGAACCGACACCGCCGAGGGCCCGGAAAATAATCAGCTGCCAATAGCTTTGTGCGAACGCAATGAGGAACATGGACAGCGCGACAATCAACACCCCAGTCATGTACACCGGGGTTTCACCGAAGCGCCCTGTGACACGTCCGGATATCGGCGCGAACAGCAGACGAGTCAAACCAAATGCCGAAACGATGGCCGAGACGGCCAACGCCGAAGCATTGAAGCTGTGCGCGTATTGAGGCAGAACAGGTGCAATAATCCCGAACCCAATGGCAATGACAAAGGCCGCTGCGATCAAGATATTGATTTCTTGGGGAATGGCGATCTTGGTAGCCGACTTCTGTGATTGCGGCGTCTGACCGCTCATGTACTCTCCTTCACCGTATTGGCCTGCGCTACCTGATGTAGTCCACCCCTCAGCTTACTCCTTAAGGGCTTTCCGTCATTTTTTGTGAGAAACTGAAGCCGTGCTACCTCCAGAGATTTTGACCCTAGTGATTGTCCTTGCCGTGTTCCTCTTGGGACTCGTCGGTGTCCTGCTTGTTGCCCGTGGTAAGAAGCCAAAGACGACCTACGACCAGACCCGTGACGCCGATGATCAACCACAATCAGGTGGTGTTGCCGTTGCGGAAGAAGGAGAGGAAACTCTCACCGTTGAACGCCCGCCAGCTGAAGATCTGGACCGTGTCGAGCAAGCTGAGGTGGTCGAAGAGATCCCCGTAGCTCCCACGGTTGAAAAACCAGAGCCAGTTCAGGGTCGTCTTGCACGGCTGCGTGCGCGTCTGGTCAAGACCAACAATATTTTTGGTAAGGGCCTGCTCAGCCTTCTCTCCACGGACGACATTGATGAAGATGTTTGGGACGAGATCGAAGAAACCCTGCTGTTGGCAGATCTGGGCACCGATGCTTCCATGGAGCTGGTCGATAACCTACGCGATCGAGTGACCATCGAAGGCTCCAAGGACCCAGCAGCCGTCAAACAAATGCTCCGGGAAGAGCTGATCAAGCTCATTGATCCGACGCTTGATCGCAGTCTGGACGACGATCGGCTCGGTACCGACCCGTCCGTGATGATGGTCGTGGGAGTCAACGGCGTTGGCAAAACCACGACCGTGGGTAAGCTCGCTCGCGTCTTGGTCGCTGAAGACAAAGACGTCATTCTCGGCGCAGCCGATACCTTCCGTGCGGCAGCTGCTGAACAACTCACAACTTGGGGCGCTCGTATCGGTGTGCCAACCGTACGCAGCGACGTAGAAGGTGCTGACCCAGCTTCGGTGGCTTTCGATGCTGTCGCGGCAGGTGTGGAAAACGAAGTTGATGTCGTGCTCGTTGACACCGCCGGCCGCCTGCAGAACAAAGCAGGTCTGATGGACGAACTTGGCAAGATCAAGCGCGTCATTGAGAAGAAGGCGCCGGTCCGTGAGGTCTTGCTCGTCATTGACGCGACCACCGGCCAGAACGGCTTGAGCCAAGCCAAAGTGTTCTCCGAAGCTGTCAACGTCACCGGTATCGTCCTGACCAAACTGGACGGCACCGCCAAGGGCGGGATCGTGGTCGCCATCCAACGTCAGTTGGGTGTGCCGGTGAAACTGATCGGTCTGGGTGAAGGTGCCGACGATTTGGCACCGTTCGAAACTGAAGCCTTCGTGGAAGCGTTGCTAGCCGAATAGTAGTTCACACCATGTTCAATCTGGATGAGACGGGGATTAGAAACGCCGAAGAACTACTCGGCATTAGACAAGGACTTTTTCCTCGAGGGTTCATCTACGGGCCCGGCGAACTGGAATTCCCCGACTTGCTGGACCACTATGAGCAGGTTCAAGTACCGCGTGGGTTCCTCTATATCGACGGCACACGTCTGAACCTGCGGCAGGCCTCTGCTGCTGACACCACTTTGGTGATCTTGGGGCGGATGACCTCACTGCTGGCGAACAACCCGGACAATCACGCTGAACATCTCTTGCGCAGCTTCCTAGTTTCAGAAGACGAGCTGCATGAGGCCTTGGATTGGTGCGGCGGACGCTATGTCATTCTCATTTTCCAAGGCGAATCACTGCGGGTTTACCACGACTTCTTAGCGACGCGCTCGGTCTATTTTCATCACACCGAGGGGCTGGTCTCGTCCCACGGGAAGTTGTTGGCTCTCTTTGCAGACAAACTTACCCCGCAGACTGGAATTCACGCAGGTGCCCACGGATATCGGTGGTGGGATACCTCAGAATACGTGGAAGTCTCCTCACTGCTGTCCAACCACTACCTTTACTCCGGTGCGAAAGGTGTCTCGGTTCACCGGTACTGGCCACGAGGAGAGAACCGTCATCTAGGTCGAGATCTCTAGGACATTTGCCAAGAGATTGTCACGCTGTGGCAGCGGACATTGGTCCGGCTTTCCGCGACAACAGAAAGAGTCAGCCTTTCTCTAACCGGTGGGCAAGATTCTCGGCTGATGTTAAGCATGGCGCACACGGCCCTGCCCGAACTGCACAACTTCACTTACATGCCTGTGGAATCTAGGTTGGCAGGAGACGAAAACTTCTGGACGGCCACCTACAAGCAGGACTTTGCCATCGTTGAGCAGATGGTCCAGCTCCTGGGTTTGGACCATGAGTTTCTACGACAACCATCCCAGGGACCTGTCGAGGCTGATCTGGCTCCACTCTTGTCCCTCAATAGAGTGGGCTCGCGGCACGGATATTGGGTGGTCCAAACCCTGCTCAAATACTTCGAACCAGATGAGGCTGTTCATATTCGTGGCAACTTCATCGAATCTTTGCGCGGCGCTGCGGCGGTCAACCATGCCGAATCGGATATGAACAACCTCTTGGGCATCATCAACCACCTGCAACGCAAAGCGTTTGCGGTCTCACGCGAAATACGACAAGAGGACCGTGAGCGCTTAGCCATGGAGAAGCTTGACGAGTTCGGGTACTTCGACCTGCCCGCCTCGTGGGAGCGCACCTCTCTCTTTTACGCGGAAGCTCGGACGCCGCAATGGCATGCAGAGATGGCCAACGAACAAGACGTCGTGTTCGATACCTACCTGCCGCACAACAATCGACGTATTTACGAACTGTTCTGGGCGACCCCTATGGCGGACCGGCGAGACGGGATCGTCGTCAAGGACCTCGTCAATGCAACGTCGCCACTATTAAACTTCTTTCCCGTCAATGACGAAGAAACACTCTACGAATCGTGGCGAAAGCACATGACTGAGGGCGTGCAACGAACAAAGCTGATCGATGATTGGCTCCCGCCGATCGGGGATCGAGATCTGATCAGCAGCCAACCCTTGCGGCGTGTCACGCTCAAAGGCGAGCTTCCAGAAAAGACTTTCATCCTGCACAACGGGGGCTTTCATATTCCGGCAGCTGCACTCGCAAAAGCTGGACGGATGGAAAGCCAAGAGTTTCTCGTACCGGCGGGCGCTAACGTGGCGGAATTCGTCCTGCGTCTTCCGTACTCCAACGAAGCCGGGGCAGGCCGTGTACGTTTTGATGTGCACCTCAACAACGCCGTGGTGGCAAGCTTTGACCCGGCACTGACACCCATGATGTCGCTGATCCGGATAGAGAACCTGGAGGCGGGCGATCGCCTCCGCTATGTGCTCAGCAGCACCGTACAACGAGAGGCCGTGAGCTGGCGTCGAGCAACCCTGAGCCAAGTGTCGCAGCTGAATTTTCTGGCTGAAGGGCTAGACGAACCAGTCGCTCCGAAATTACGCTTTCAACGCTCGCGTGTCCCGGCCCAATTGACGGTTCGACCATTGTCGGGGACAAGCTGAGTCTGCAATACGATAAACTTGAAAGTTGGTTCCGTGTTGAACCAAACATTTTTGATGAACCCTGTGTCAGAGGAAAAGTAGCTCTTCGTGTTTAACTCACTCTCAGACCGCCTTACAGCAACCTTCAAAAACCTGCGTGGCAAAGGTCGGCTCAGCGAGGCTGATATCGATGGTACGGCCCGCGAGATCCGCCGTGCCCTCTTGGACGCGGATGTCGCCGTCCCGGTCGTACGTCAGTTCATTGCTGCGGTAAAAGAGCGTGCTCTCGGCGAGGACCTTTCCAAAGCGCTGAACCCTGCGCAGCAGGTCGTCAAGATTGTCAACGAGGAACTGGTCAATATCCTCGGTGGCAAGACACGCAATCTCGAGTTTGCAAAGACACCACCAACGGTGATCATGTTGGCCGGTCTTCAGGGTGCCGGTAAGACCACCTTGGCCGGCAAACTGTCTAAGTGGCTCAAGGACCAAGGTCACACCCCTTTGCTGGTGGCCTGTGACCTGCAGCGTCCGAACGCTGTGACCCAGCTACAGGTCAACGGTCAGCGTGCCGGTGTGCCTGTTTTCGCTCCTCACCCGGGTGTGCAGTCCGAGCACGAAGAAGCAACCGGCGATCCCGTAAAGGTCGCATTAGACGGCGTAGCTGAAGCCAAACAGAAGCTCCACGACGTGGTCATCATTGACACCGCCGGTCGACTGGGCGTGGACGAAGTCCTGATGACTCAGGCCCGCGACATCCGCAACGCGGTCCAAGCTGACGAAGTTCTGTTCGTCATTGACGCCATGATCGGTCAGGACGCCGTCACAACCGCTCAGGCGTTCAACGAAGGCGTCAACTTCACCGGCGTTGTCCTCACCAAACTGGATGGTGACGCCCGCGGTGGTGCAGCCCTCTCCGTTGCCTCCGTCACCGGCAAACCAGTGATGTTCTCCTCCACTGGTGAAGGGTTGAAAGACTTTGAAGTCTTCCACCCAGACCGGATGGCCTCACGCATCCTTGACATGGGTGATGTGCTCACCCTGATCGAGCAGGCAGAACGCAGCTGGGACAAAGACGAAGCAGCACGGATGGCGAAGAAGTTCGCCGACCAAGAAGACTTCACCTTTGATGACTTCCTGGCCCAAATGCAACAGATCCGCAAGATGGGCTCCATGAAGAAGCTGCTCATGATGATGCCCGGGGCTGCCAACATGCGCCAGCAACTCGAAGAGTTTGACGATCGCCAAATCGACCGTATCGAAGCCATGGTGCACTCCATGACCCCGCATGAGCGGGTAGCTCCGAAGATTATCAACGGGTCACGTCGTGCCCGTATTGCACGCGGTGCTGGTGTTCACGTCTCCGAAGTCAACGGCCTCCTAGAGCGCTTCACACAGGCCCAGAAGATGATGAAGAAGATGGCTGCCGGTGGTGGCATGCCTGGCATGCCAGGAATGCCAGGCGGTGGCCCGGGCCGAAAGCGTAAGGGTGCCCAAGCCAACAAACGTAAAGCCAAGGGGCGCTCCGGTAACCCGGCGAAGGCCGCTCAACAAGCTTTGGAAGCGCAGCAGAAGCAGCAGTCTAAGCCGACCGGTGCAGCCTTCGGCGCTCAGCAGGCCAAAGACTTTGATCCGAGCCAGCTGAACCTGCCTTCCGGTTTCGAGAAGTTCCTCAAATAACACACCGGCCCGGATTTAGTATCCGCAACGAAACTTTGGCACAATGGGACGGTACTGAAAAATGTACGGCTCCTCTCACCGTGCACTTTTTCCGTAAATTTTAACAACCACCCAAGTATGGCCCGCCCCACGGGAGCAGAAACAGTGCGTTGTGCCTGAATGAAGAAACAGGAGAGTCCACACAAGTGGCTGTACGTATCCGCCTGAAGCGCATGGGTAAAATCCGTGCACCGTTCTACCGCATTGTCGTTGTCGATGGTCGCAAGAAGCGCGACGGTCGTGTCATCGAAGAGATCGGTAAGTACCACCCAACCGAGAACCCATCCCTGATCGAGGTTGTATCCGACCGCGCTCAGTACTGGCTCGGCGTTGGTGCTCAGCCTTCCGAGCAGGTCACCGCGATCCTCAAGGTCACCGGCGACTGGCAGAAGTTCAAGGGCGAAGAGGGCGCCGAAGGCACCCTGAAGACCCCTGAAGCCAAGGAAGAGTTCGTAGCCCCAGAAAAGGGTTCCGTGATCGTGCCTAAGGCTGAGGAAAAAGCTGAAGAAGCTCCAGCTGAAGAAGAGGCTCCGGCCGAAGAACCAGCTGAAGAAGCACCAGCAGAAGAAGCTGAAAAGGCAGAGTAAGCATGTTAGCTGAAGCGTTAGAACACCTCGTCAAAGGAATCGTTGACTCCCCGGAGGATGTTCAGGTCAACTCCCGCAGCAACCGCCGCGGCCCTGTCCTAGAAGTCAGGGTCCACCCGGACGATCTCGGCCGGGTCATCGGTCGACAGGGACGCACGGCCAAAGCGCTCCGCACCGTCATCGATGCAATCTCCGGCGACGAACAAGTCCGTGTTGATGTTGTTGACACGGATCGGCGCCGCTGATCTTCAGCAGCAACTCGTCAGCTACGGCCCCGCCATGAAAGTGTGCGGGGCCGTAGCCGCTTAACACCACCCCACGCGTAAAGGACAGAAGCAGATGACGCAGCAACCTCAAGAGCAGCTGCACTTGGCTCGCATCGGTAAACCGCACGGCATCAAAGGCGAAGTCACCGTGCAAGTCTTCACCGACAACCCGGAAGAACGCTTTGTCAAAGGTGCAGTGTTCACCTGCGATCACGCAGACTACCCGAACCTGACACTCAGCTCCGCGCGCTGGAACAAAAACATCCTGCTGCTAGGCTTTGCAGAGTTCAAAGACCGCAATACGGCTGAGCTGCTCCGCAACCACCACCTCTACACAGATGAGCTCCTTGAAGAAGACGACGCCTGGTACGAGCATGAGTTCATTGACATCCCCGTCTTCCACAACAACAAACAGATCGGCAAAGTCACGGCGCTGCTGACCGGACCAGTCCAAGACCTGTTAGAAGTCGAACTCAGTGACGGCAAAGAAGTCCTGATCCCACTGGTAGCGGAAATTGTCACAGACATCGATCTAGACCAGCGACGCATCACAGTCGACCCGCCCGCAGGCCTTTTGGAGATGGACTAGGTAAGTCTCAGCCATGACAATGCGTATTGACGTCATCACAATTTTTCCCGAGTATCTGTCCGCCCTGGACGTGTCCCTGATCGGAAAGGCGCGAGCCCAAGGCCTGCTTGATATTCGCATCCACGACCTTCGCGAACACACAACTGACCGCCACAAGACCGTCGACGACACGCCCTACGGGGGCGGCGCCGGGATGGTCATGAAACCTGAGCCGTGGGCCCTAGCGCTAGAAGCAGCCGTTGCAGATTCTGCAGAAGTGGAACTGATCATTCCGTCACCGGCTGGAGCAGTGTTTAACCAGCAGATGGCCTATGAGCTCGCCGAAAAAGAGCACATCGCGTTCGCTTGCGGACGCTACGAGGGCATCGATGAACGCGTCTACGAGTGGGCCGCCGAACACCCGCGCATTCGAGTCCGACCGGTGAGCCTAGGCGACTACGTCCTCAACGGTGGGGAAGTGGCGGTCCTAGCCATGGTCGAAGCCATCGGGCGGCTCGTCCCAGGGGTGATCGGCAACCCTGAGTCCCTGATCGAAGAATCACACTCGAACGGACTGTTGGAATACCCGGTCTACACAAAACCAGCGAACTGGCGAGGCAAGGACGTACCCGAAATCCTGCTCTCCGGAAATCACGCCAAGATTGCCTCCTGGCGAACCAGCCAACAACTGCGCCGGACAGCCCAGCGCCGACCTGACTTGCTGGCAGCCGTGGACCCGGAAACCTTGGACGCGCAAGGGCAAGCTGAATTGGCGCAATTGCGTGCATCTATGGAAGAATAAGTAGCTGTGTCTACCGGGCTTGTACCTGCCACAGGGGGTCCACGCTAACGGTCAGCCACCGCCATCAAACCCACAGTGTTCTGGTGGCGAAAAGATTCTCAGCCGTCCATCGAGACGGCGCCAACATGAGTGTTTGACCTGTGTGCAAGTACTCAAGGAGAATAGTGCATCATGCATACTCTTGACTTCGTTGACGCAGCCTCCCTGCGCGATGACATCCCTGAATTCGCTGCTGGCGACACCGTTCGCGTGCACGTAAACATCATTGAAGGTAAGACCTCTCGTGTCCAGGTTTTCCAGGGCTTCGTGGTTGGTCGTCAGGGCCGTGGCATCGGTGAAACTTTCACCGTTCGTAAGGTTTCCTTCGGTGTCGGTATCGAGCGTACCTTCCCAGTTCACTCCCCAGTGTTGGACAAGATTGAGGTTGTGACCCGTGGTGATGTGCGCCGCGCCAAGCTGTACTACATGCGTGACCGCCACGGTAAGTCCGCACGTATCCGTGAAAAGCGGGACAACAGCGAATCCAAATAAGCTCAGTCTCTGGTTAGCACATAGTGCATCCTGAACAGACTGTGACCAAGCGCCAGTCATTTTTCGGCTGGCGCTTGGTCCTTTTAACGTTGGCGGCGGTCGTCGTCCTGACCGGGCTACTGCGCGCCACCGTGGTGGAGATCTACACGATCCCCACCGATTCCATGGAGCCGACCCTCGACTCCGGAGAAAAGATCCTAGTGAACCGACTGGCCTACCTGGGCGAGCAACCACAAAAGGGTGACCTCGTGGTGTTTGACGGACGGGGCAGCTTCACGCCGTACGAGCCTGACCGACCGCCGCTGCAAGCCATCGGTCAATGGTTGGGAGAACTGAGCGGGATATCTCCACCGGAGGGCATCTTCATCAAGCGGGTCATGGCCACAGAAGGCGACCACATACGCTGCTGCAATGATGACGGTGAGATCGTGCTGAATGGGGAAGTGTTGGTTGAAGACTACCTGCCTTCAGGAGTCAATGCTTCTGAAACTCAGTTCGACATGATCTTGCCTAAAGAACGAGTCTGGCTCATGGGGGACAACCGTCCAGCGTCGGCGGATTCACGCGCACTCCTCGGGGCACCCGGAGGCGGCGCAGTACCCGTCAACAAGATCATCGGCCGGGTCATTGGACACTAACGCATACTGTTTGTCTGTCCTCCGTCAGAGAACAGCGACGCGAGATTTCAGGTCACTGGGAAGTAAGAATAAGAATGTTTAGCTGGTTGTGGGGTTAAGGATGATCCGTAAAACGTTGGGTAATCACTCTAGAAGTATTAAGCGGAGAGTTGACAGCATTGTTCGCCAAGTTTCTTCAAGGAGACAGTCTTCATCACGTTCAGGTGCCACTCGAATGGACGAATACGCGACTAATACAAGAGTTGAATCAGGTTCAACTAAGAACACAGGCGATGAATCATCTTCTGCAGTTCACGGTCCAAGTGAAAACAAGTCTTCTGATCCGCTCCAGGTATCAGAAACTGAACGTCTAATCATAGATCTATTTGAAAATGGCAAACTGGACAACATTATTGAGTTAGCGGGAGATCTCGGCTTAGATACGGAGGCTTTGTCGCCACTTTCGCGGCGTCTCGTTAATCGCAGTGATGTCGCTTTGCGTCTAACTGAAAATCCGTACCCAGTTCCGGAGAGTTTTGGCAAACCAGTTTATAATCCTGTTCCCTGCAAAACTATAGTTTTTGACGATTGTTTACTATCGGATCGACTTGAACGCAATCATGAAGATGGATTCGAAGAAACTCTCTCTGATCTAGCTCAGCACAGAGAGATATTGTATTGTGCTGCCCCAAGTCCGCAAGCCGGAGGGGAATCAAATCCTGATTTGTATCGAATAAATGAGAGAGAAATACAGGGGATTCGTCATATCATCCTTCCTTGTATCTCTGATGACGAAACTCTCAAAAGCTTCTTTTCCGAATCTATTGATGCCTATATGCGCACAATGGAAGCAGAGAGGCCGTCTTCGGTGGTTGCAGTAGCTGATTTTCTGACAGCATTTCCAGCTCTCATCGCGGCAAAACTGATCGGTATTCCTTTTATTTACGATTACAGGTCTCAATGCTCGAATCATTCGATCATCCCGAAAACAAGCAAGGGTGCATGGAAACACTTAAGGTCTACTTACGAAGAGCTCCTGTTGAAGCATTCAGACAAGATCTTTGGAGATACTAGCCTTCTGGCCGAATTTCCAAGGGAAGGCATTGGCTTGAGTGATGCCGATGTTTCGAATAATTCAGATCCAACCGGGACGAACGGAAAGTATGACAGTGTAGCCGGAGCAACATCTTTCCATTCACGGGAATCGACAGCGGATTCTCTGCACGAGTGGAAAACCACGTTGCTTACTTTGGAACACCAAGATGAGCGCACAGGCGAACCAATTGTGTCCATTGCGGATTTGACGATAGGTCTGATCGCCGATCCGTTCAGCCGAGCGATTATTGAGAGCGAATTGACTGTTGTCCACTTGCATGCGGACCACTGGAAAGAACAGCTTGAGCACTCGAAAATTGATTTTCTTTTTTGCGAATCAGCCTGGCATGGGATTGAGGCGAGTTGGACGAGTAAGGTGAATTACCATACCGACGAACAATCTGCGCCGTTGTTCAAGTTGTTGGAGTGGTGTCAAGCTAATGGTATTCCAACCGTATTCTGGAACAAGGAAGACCCTGTCCACTTTCACCGCTTCATTCCTAGCGCGGCATTCTTTGACCACGTGTTCACGACTGATGCCGAATGTATTCGCCGCTATTGCGATTCGGTTCCTCTTACGTCCACGGTATTGTCGCTGCCTTTTTACGTCGCACCGACACTGCACCACCCGGTAGCCCATAAGGAAGAGCAAAATAGTTATTCGCTGTTTGCCTTCGCAGGGGCATATTACGGGAAGCGTTTCAGACAGCGATCTGCTGATTTCGACATGATTGCAGAAGTTGCCCGGCAATACGGGTTAACAATCTATGATCGAACTTCTGAGGATCCAAATACTCCTTACAAGTTTCCAGAACGCTATCACGAACTTTTGCAACCATGTGTGCCTTATGAATCCATTCCGCATGTATACAGAGCGCATCCAATTCATCTGAACATCAATTCAGTAGGTAATTCATCGACTATGTTCGCTCGGCGTGCAGTGGAGATCGCGAGTTGCGGGCGAAATATCATTTCGAACAATTCGCCAGCTTTGAGCAATATGTTCCACGGAAAAATTCCGATAGTGACATCGAAAGATGAAGTTTATTCAGTTCTAGAAAACTGGATTGACCAACCGCGTGAAATGCTTCGAAATGCTTGGGAAATGCGAGCGGCAGTTCGTGAAGGTCATACGCTTCGTAATAGGATGACGCTAGTTGCCCGAATTGCTGGTTTTAGAGTTGATGCAGAGCAAATGCCTTTGGTGGTAGTGAAAGCTCCAGAAAACGCAACAGCTCGTGCGATAACTTCCATCGAGAACCAAGTTTATGGTGTGTCGACAAATACGCGGCAGGATGATACGCAGTTGTCTCCATATAAATGGGTGGCAAAATGGGATGGTGAAATTCTAGATCCTAGAACAATTGCAGACATGGTTCATATTGCGCTGGACGTGGGCGCATCTAGGGTCGAAGCTGAATTTATGGAGATCCCTGACATTTTTGCTCCGATCGCTTATTTTGGTCGTATCACTCGACCTGCGGTTACTCTTGAAACGAATTTCGTTGAGGGACCAACAGTGGTTATTAGGCGTCTCAGCGTGGGTAGTATTGATGAAGATTAATTAGTTCACAAGCTTGTGCACCCTAGCCACGCTGTTCAAATAACACTTTGCACTAAGCATTGTGTCGATGGTTTCGTGTTTCAATTGCCATCGTTATCGGAGCTTTACTAGCCAGTTGGAGCTAAATGAACCTTAGTATCACCCCGGAACGAAAGAGTGCTATTTGGCGTAGCGTTCGAGAGTTCCTGATCATCATCGTGATCGCGTTGGTGGCCTCCTTCATCATCAAGACCTTCTTCTTCAGAGCGTTCTACATCCCCTCCGGATCCATGGAAAACACGCTTCAGATCAAGGACCGCATCTTCGTCAACCTGATGCGTCCTGGCATCTGGGACATTGACCGCGGTGACATCGTCGTTTTCACCGACTCTGACGGCTGGCTCAAAGACACCGCGTACGACACCTCGGACACGGAACCAAACGCGCTGGAAAACGTTCTCATCTTCGTTGGTCTGCAGCCGGACCCGGCAGAACAGCACTTGATCAAACGCGTCATCGGGATGCCGGGCGACCGCGTCGAATGCTGTGATGACTCCGGACGAATCAAGGTCAACGGTCAGCCGATCGATGAACCTTATGTTCACGCGGGCGTGGCTCCCTCAGACTTTGAATTTGATGTGACCGTTCCAGAAGATTCACTGTGGGTGATGGGAGACAATCGCAACCGATCGGCAGACTCCCGCTACCACATGGATGGGGAGTTGGAAGGTTTCGTACCGATCGACACCGTCACTGGCCGTGCCGAGCTTCGGGTTTGGCCATTTGACGCGTTTGGTGATGCAGGCAATGCTCGAGAGCCCTTCGAGAACGTCCCCGAACCCGCTGGCGCCACACATTCGAAATAGCTGCCATGACTATCAAGAGCGCTGTTGTTGTCCCGGACCTGTCGCTGGAGCGAACGTGGGCTGCCCAACACCGTAGCAACGGCACATCGAATACTTTGATCGCTGGGTTTGATGAAGTGGGACGTGGTGCCCTCGCTGGGAATGTCACCGTAGGCTGCGTCATCGTTGACCCCATCACAGCGAGTGAACTCGCCGGTGTGAGAGATTCCAAACTCCTGAGCCAGAAACACCGGGAGGAGTTGGTCGAGCCGATCAAGTCCTGGGCCCGCGGTTGGGGAGTAGGACACGCTACCGCAATAGAGATCGACGACTACGGGATCACGGTGGCCCTCCGGTTGGCTGGACACCGTGCACTGCGGCAGGCCACGGCAGAGAAACTCATGCCGGCCCGGATTCTTTTGGACGGGAGTCACGACTGGTTGAGCCCGGTGATTGACCTGTTCTCCGCAGGGTACGACCATGAGTATGTGGAGAATTGTCCGCCGGTGAGCACGGTGCTGAAAGGGGATCTGAAATGTCTTTCAGTTGCGGCCGCGTCGATCCTCGCGAAAGTCGAACGGGATCACTTACTGAGCTGTTTGGATGAACAGTTCCCGGAGTATGGTTGGAAACAAAACAAGGGCTATGGTTCAGGCGCGCACCGCGCCGCGATCCAAACATTGGGTCCAACCATCCACCACCGACACAGTTGGCTGAGTAAAATTTTGTCCACCCACGAGGAAGAGTGAAGACATGAGCGCGGAAGAACTCGAACAGTATGAAGCCGAGATCGAACTCGGACTCTACCGCGAATATCGTGACGTCATTTCTCTTTTCAAATACGTTGTCGAGACTGAACGGCGTTTCTACCTGGCGAACCAGGTGTCAGTCGAGACCAAGACTCAGGGCCAGTCAACCTACTTTCAGGTCGACCTTGTCGACGCTTGGGTCTGGGACATTTACCGCACCAGCCGCTTCGTAAAGAACGTTTCGGTGCGGACCTTTGCCGATGTGAACGTCGAAGAGTTGGTTCATGCGAATCTGCCCGATCACATAGGACCCAACAACTAGCCCTTAGATACCCGCCACTCTTCCACACGCAACAACGAGGGCCGTTTCTTACGGCGCTCTTGTCAGGACGTGAATTCTCCCTGCCCAGAAGTGAGCACACTCTAGGCTCAGGGAGGAAACCATGACTCAAGAACAAATGCGGCTCCGGATCCCGGAACAGTCCCACCGGCAGCGGTTGGGTCGGTGCGGAGAGTTCATTGCGGCAAACTACTTGCAAGCCCTGCACTATCGAATCTTGGACCAAAACTGGACGTGCCGGTCAGGAGAGATCGACCTCGTCGGTTACGGTGAGGACCACCTGGTGTTCGTCGAAGTTAAGGCACGCACGGGTTTGGACTTCGGTCACCCCTTGGAAGCGATCACTGAACCCAAGTTCAAACGACTTTGTCGGCTTGCGGCCTACTGGCGCAAGAAACAACAACACAAGTATGGGTTCCTTGACCGGCATGTTCCACAGCGCATTGATGTCATCGGCATTGTCTTTACCGAACACGGGCTGGAACTCTCCCATCAGCGTGGAATTGACGTCGCATGAGCGCACCATCCACACACCGTATTGGGCTCAGTCACTCGGCCACACTCCACGGCGTCACAGCTTTCCCTGTTACGGTCGAAACCGATATTGGTGGGGCAGTACCCAACTTCATTATTTTGGGTCTGGCGGATAAAGCGGTCCAAGAATGCCGAGACAGAATCCGTGCGGCAGCCAAGTCCGTCGGACTACCCTTGCCGCCCCAACGCATCACCGTGAACCTTGCACCTGCTAACACCCCTAAAGCCGGCGCACACTTCGACCTAGCTATCCTGATGAGCATCTTCGACAAGTCTGAACTGCTCATTGGCGCAGAGCGTACTTTTTTCGCCGCAGAGCTCGGACTGGACGGTACGGTGAAGCCCGTCCGGGGAATCCTGCCTATGCTGCTTGCAGCTCGCGACAATGGTCTCACTCAGGCGGTGGTGGCTGCTGATAACGCTGCAGAAGCAGGCTTGGTCACTGGGATCACGGTCAAGGGCTATAACCATCTGAGTGAAGTCCTCAACGACTTTCTCGACGATCCCAGAATCAGTCTGCCTGAACCAGCTGTAGGACAGAAGCTGACTCCTGCTGAAAGACGTGAGGTTTCTGACCGAGCTGTGCTCGATATGAGCCAAGTTTCAGGCCAAGCCCAAGCTCGTTTCGCGCTAGAAGTCGCAGCGGCCGGACGACATCACCTACTTCTCGTTGGGCCGCCCGGCGCTGGCAAGACTCTACTGGCCCAACGTCTACCCACCATTCTGCCGGCGTTGAGCGTAGATGAAGCCTTGGAAGCTACAGCGATCGCCTCTCTATGGCGTACAGAAGGCACCATCGAAGGCCTCCGGACAACACCGCCGTTTGTTGACCCACACCATCATGCAAGCACCAGTGCCATCATTGGCGCTGGTCGTCCTAGCGCGCCGCCCGGGGCTATCACTCAAGCACACCGCGGTGTCCTCTTCCTTGACGAAGCTCCCGAGTTCAAACGGGACACACTTGAGGCACTGCGGCAGCCACTGGAAGCGAAGAAAGTCACGGTCATGCGGGCCGGAGCAACGATAGATTATCCGTGCGACTTTCAGCTGATCATGGCAGCAAACCCCTGTCCCTGCGGTTACAACCCCAGTGCACAGTGCCGGTGTACACCGCAGCAGCGCCACCGATACAACACCCGGTTATCAGCACCATTACTGGATCGAATTGATCTTCAAGTGCGCGTTGAGCCGGTCAAAGCCGAGAATCTAGGGCAAAGCTCTGAGCACGAGACATCAGCTACGATTGCGGCCCGTGTCAACGCTGCTCGGCAGCGTCAACGTGCTCGACTTCAAGAGTTCGGGTATGAATTGAACTCCGAAATAGACATGCTGTTGGCAACAGGAGCGCTCAAGCTACCCGCCTCGACACGTAGGAACCTCGACCGCCACCTCGAGCGCGGCTTACTCACTGCGAGGGGATATCTACGAGTTATCCGGATCGCGTGGACCTTGGCAGATCTGCGCGGCATCGAGATGCCGGACATGGGGTGTGTCGATGCCGCATTTACTTTGCGGATGAACTTCTGACGGTTGCTCAGTGGAAAGCGAGGCATTGACGGGTCCTAGCCTGCTCGACTCGGCAAAAGCCGAACGAAGCGAAGACAACCCGTCAGCCCGGCTTGAATTCTACTTCCTACTTAGCTCAGCCTTCGCCGTCCACGAATAGAGGCGGTGTCTTTGTGGAGCGATTAGTCGAATTCTCACTTGAGTGGTAAAGTGAAGTATCACTTGATAGGTAAAGCGAGACGGAGGGTTCATGCAAGACCGGCCAATCGGTGTCAGAATCTGGCTTCGCATGCTCAGGTTCGTGCAACGCAGCAACTGTGTTTCGAACGATTTCTTGTCCCAAGCGGGCTTGAGCGTTGGGCAGTTCGAAGCTCTGACGCAGATCCAGGCGGGCCAGCCGATCACTCAAAGTGACCTAGCGGCCGGATTGACTATCAGCCACGGGGGAGTCTCTCGCATGCTCAGCCGGTTGGAAGAACTCGGACTGATCCGTCGAACACAAGAGTGGAAGACCAAATACATTTCCCTCACCGACGCTGGTGAAGAGCTCTTAGCAAAGGTCTATCCGGGACAGATTGCTTTGCAAGCTTCAATGTTCACGGATGTGCTCACCGAAGATGAGCAGAAACAGCTTTATACGCTCATGCGCAAGGTCCACAAGAACAGCCTGACCAAAGAAGCGCCCATTGGCCTAGCACCTGAAGAGGATAAGCCCGGCCCCGACAGCGATGATCACACGGAGAAGAACTTATGATTACACAGGCGAACAGCATGGCCGATTTTCACATCAACCCAGCAGACGGTCTGCAATTTGGTATGTATACGTTGGGGGACCACCTGCCAAACCCGCACACGGGTGAACGCGTCAGCGCCGGTGAACGAATCCGTGAATTTGTTGACTATGCCAAAGCCGCTGAGCAAGCTGGCTTTGATGTCTTCAGCGTAGGGGAGAGCCACCAAGAGTACTTTGCCTCCCAAGCACATGCGGTGATTCTCGGCGCCATTGCTGAGGGAACCAGCAAGATTCGTATCTCCAGCACATCAACGATTCTGAGTACCTCCGACCCAGTCCGGGTCTACGAGAACTTCGCGACCTTGGACCTGCTTTCGGAAGGTCGGGCAGAAGTCGTGGCAGGTCGAGCCTCCCGCATCGGACTGTTCGAGCTGCTGGGCTACGACGTTCGAGACTATGAGGAACTCTTCGAAGAGAAGTTTGATCTGCTGCTGCAGATCAACCGTGAAGAAGTCGTGAATTGGAAGGGCCAGTTCCGTGCCGAACTGAAAGACGCCCAGGTGCTTCCACGCCCACAGCGTGGTTCGCTGCCCATCTGGCGCGCAGTCGGCGGCGCACCGGGCAGCGCCATCAAGGCAGGACTAGCGGGTGCCCCAATGGTGATGGCACACTTGGGCGGCCCGGTAGCGGCTTTCCAGCAGACCATCGATGCGTACCGGCACGCGGCCGAACATGGTGGTCACGACCCGGCTACGTTGCCGGTTGCCACGGCGGGCTTCCTCTACGTGGCAGATTCCACCCAAGAGGCGCTCCGGGAACTGTACCCGCATGTGAACGAAGGCATGATTCGCACCAATGGGCGGGGCATGTCTAAGCAGCTGTTCGCCCAGTCAGCCGACCCACGCAGCATCGTCAATATCGGAAGCCCGCAAGAAGTGATCGAGAAGATTCTTTACCAGCATGAAGCGTATGGGCACCAGCGCTTCTACGGGCAGATCGACTTTGGTGGGGTGCCGTACAAGAACGTCATGAAGAACATCGAGTTGATCGGTGAAGAAGTCATCCCGGCGGTTAAGAAGTACACCGCCAAGAAGGAGAAGACACAGGCATGAAAATCGTAGGACTATCCGGCTCCATCGTGGGTCGCACGACCCGCTCAGCCCTGAACTACACCCTCCAAGCCATCCAGAAACAAGATCCAACGATCGAAACCGAACTGGTAGACCTCGCCGAGTACGAGGTGCAATTCGCCGACGGTCGTCACTACCTGGACTACACCGGAGACACCCGGTCGGTAGCCGAGAAGCTCATGGCAGCAGACGCCATCATCTTTGGCAGCCCCACCTTCCAAGCCTCCATCCCCGGCACTTTGAAGAACGTCCTAGATCTGCTGCCGGCAGATGGCCTGCAAGATAAGGTCGTCGGGATGATCATGACCGCAGGAACAGCCAAACACTATTTGGTAGGTGAACACCACCTGCGCCCAATCTTGTCCTACATGAAGGGGCACCTGCTGCAGAACTACGTGTTTGTTGAAGCCAAGGACGTGTTCCGCGGTGAAATCGCCAACGATGACATTGCCATGCGCCTAGAACGGCTCGGCGAAGACCTCATTGCGAACACAAAATCGTACTCGCAGATGCAGATGGAACGGGAAGCCGCGTACGCGTTCTGATTGGAGAAAGACGATCATGTTGGAAAAACCAGAAGATGTCATCCGTGGATGGGAAGAGTCTTGGAACGCTGCGGATGCTGACGCCCTGGCGGCACTCTTTGCAGAAGATGCAGAATTCGTAAACGTGGTGGGGCTTTGGTGGCACGACCGCGACCAGATCCGGAAGTCCCACGCGTTCGGCTTCACCGACATCTTCCCCGGCTCCACGATCACCATGGGCGAGCCACGGATCCGCATCATGGGCGGCGTGGCAGCTACGGTGCTCAGCAAATGGCGGCTCGTTGGCCAGGTGTCGCCGACAGGAGAGCCAGCGGATGCTCGGGAGGGAATCTTCACGTTCGTTTTAGAACGACAAGAGGACGGTTGGATCACTGTCGCTGCGCACAACACGGACATCGTTCCCGGCACCCAAACCCATATCAACACTGCAGGGTCGCGGGACACCATCTATTACCGACCCGTGGACTGATCCGACACGACTGGTGCCGATCCACACCCTTGCTACAGCGCTCCGTGATCCCCGTGAGAACGCCATAGCAAGGGTGTATTGGTCGCATCTGGCCATCATGTGAGTATCAGCATCAGCTGAGCTGAACATCCAATCAAGGACTTGCATAATGACCACCTGTTATCCGGCCGATCTACGGCCCGACCTAGAACCACTGCGTAGAATCCGGGTGGAGCTCGCCCACATTATTGAACCGGAAGACTGGATCGGCATGCAGCTGATCCACCATCTCGGCCCAGAACAAGCCCACCGTCTGGTCACCGATACCAGCCTCAACGAGCATCGACTCAGCAAAGTTCTACATGATCACGGTGCCGTGATGCCCCAGCGGAGCTTCGCCGCGACCGTGCAAGCTGCGTTGCGTCGCTGGAACAAACGTATTACTACCCTTGCCGATTCCGAGGCGCACGCAATTATGCGGGGCGTAGACGCCGCCCTCCTGATCCCGGAAGACCCACGCTGGCCACAACAATTGGCCGACTTGGGAGCCGACCAACCTGTGTTGCTATGGGTCCGTGGCGATCCGGAGATCCTGAACGAGCATCAGGTAGCGGTCGTCGGCGCCCGTGCCGCAACACCGTACGGAACGGCTGTGGCCGAAGATCTTGTTGGCATGATCATCCGAGCTGGTCATCACGTCACCAGCGGTGGAGCCTACGGCATAGACGCCGCCAGCCACCACGCCGCCCTGCGAACCAGTGCTAACCCCAGGGGCGGGAAAAGCACCCGTAACGGGTCGAGAACAATCGCAGTCCTGGCAGGCGGCATTGACCGGTACTATCCTGCCGGTAATCGCGATCTGCTGCGGCGTATCGCTCAAAACGGAGCGGTCATCAGTGAAGTGCTCCCTGGCCGGCCGCCGAGCAGATATCGCTTCCTCTCCCGCAACAGAATCATCGCCGCACTCTCGTCCTTGATCGTCGTGGTTGAGGCCCAACACCGTTCCGGTGCCCTCAACACCGCCCACCACGGACTGAACCTTGGGCGCACTGTGGCGGCAGTACCCGGTAGCGTTTTCGCAACCAGTTCAGCGGGGTGCCACCGACTGATCCAAGAGACCCCAACAGAGCTGATCTACCGCGCAGAAGACGTCCAACGCCTACTAGATGTCACCGTCACCCAAGCCGAGCAGCACGAAGAAAGCCTAGACCTGACGGAATTGATGGTGCTGGCCTGCCTGCCGGTAAGTAAACACGTCGGCATTGATGGCATTGTGGACCGGACCGGGCTGCCTGTGCACCAGATCCTCGCGATTCTGACACAATTAGCAGCAAGTGGTTACGCCGTAGAGCGCGATCAGCTCTGGCGCAGCACAGGCCGGACAAGCCATTCAAGGGAGCAGCATGACAACGCGAAAAAGCTGGGATGAACTCATCGATGCCTACGCGCGTTATCTAGCCCATGAACTCAACCGAAGCCCCAATACGATCAAGGCCTACGTCGCCGACTTACAAGACTGCGCAGAGTTCCACCGTCAACACAAAGTTCCAGAGGTGTCAGGGTGCTCACTGAACTCTCTGCGTCAGTGGCTCGCCACCGTGCAACAAGCCGGGGCAGCAAGTAAAACGATTGCCCGCAAGGTCTCTGCGGCACGGACTTTCCTGCAGTGGTGCGTAGACCGCGAGTATCTTGAAGCAAACCCGGCACTTCGCTTAGCCAGCCCCAAGCAAAACCAACAGCTGCCCACCGTCCTGTCAGCCAAACAGGTCGAACAGTTCTTTCAGCTGGCCAACCACAGATTCGACGAGACGGAGGATGGCTCTGTTGAACGAGCGCTCGCAGCTCGGGATCTGGCAATGTTCGAAGTCCTCTACGGCGCCGGCATCCGTGTCGGTGAACTCACCGGTTTGGACACCCAGCACATCGATTTCAGTCAGCAGCTCATCCGGGTGCGGGGTAAAGGCGACAAGGAACGGATTGTGCCTATCGGTGTGCCAGCTGTGAAAGCGTTACGCAACTGGCTAGATCTCCGGCACACTGTGGCTAGACCAGAAACATCGGCATGTTTCGTGGGGGCACAGGGCAGGCGGATCAATCAGCGTGTCGTGCGGGAACAAGTAGATAGGATCCTCGAGCAGATACCGGACACGGCCGCCCGCGGCCCACACGCTTTGCGACACAGCGCAGCGACCCACTTGCTGGACGGGGGAGCGGACATCCGTTCGGTACAAGAAGTGCTCGGACATGCCTCCCTGCAAACCACCCAGTTGTACACCCATGTCTCTATCGATCGTCTCCGCGAAAGCTACCAGCAGGCACACCCGCGTGCCTGATAGCGAAAACTCGTGCCAGTGGTGCACAATAGAGGTTGAGAACTGGATCTACAGGCACAGCATGCCACCTTCACATGAGCCAAGGCGTTGGGGAAGACGTCCTTAGCAAGTCATTGGAGGAAAGCATGGAGAACGTCACCACGCGCGGGGTGTTGTACATTCACTCCGCAACGGCAGCGCTGTGCAGTCATTTGGAATGGGCACTGTCTGCTGTCAACGTCGAACACACCAAGTTCGAATGGATCGACCAGCCGGCCATGCCCGGAATGGTTCGTGCCGAAGTACTCTGGCGCGGGCCACAAGGTTCTGCCGCCAAAATCGCCTCAGCCATTCACAACTGGGTACACCTACGCTTCGAAGTCGTCGAAGAGCCCAGCGCCGGCGCTGACGGGGCGCGCTATTCGTATACCCCTGAACTGGGGATCTTCCATGCCACCACAGACGTGCACGGCAACATCATGGTCTCCGAAGACCGGATCCGCTACGCCTACGAACAAGCCGCAGGTGACCCAGCCTTGGTCTACCGTGAACTCTCTCTGGCACTCGGCGAAGCCTGGGACGAAGAGCTTGAGCCATTCCGGCTCGCCGGTGAAGGCGCCCCCGTACGCTGGCTACACCAAGTCGGGTAGCGCTTCAGCGCCAAGCACTGAACACAAAAACAAGATCGGCCCCACCGGAGTTTCCTCCACTGGTGGGGCCGATCTTATGTTTTCAAGGTGCGCTTGAAACCTGATTCTTAGTAGCTGCGGAAGACTCCCACAGCGTTGTGGCCACCAAAACCGAACGAGTTCGACACGGCGACCAAATCACCGGTACCGAAATCGGTCCGGGACGTCACAACATCCAGCGGGATCTGCGGATCCTGGTTCTCCAAGTTGATCGTCAACGGAGCTGTGCGCTCGTAGAGCGCCTTGACCGTCAAGACCGCCTCAATGGCACCGGAGGCGCCCAAGAGGTGACCGGTCTGCGACTTGGTCGCGGACACCTTGATGTTCTCAACATGGTCCCCGAAAGCGGCCCGCATAGCGGTGTACTCGGGGATGTCGCCCACCGGGGTGGAGGTGGCGTGCGCGTTGACGTGCACAACATCCGTTGGAGCCACACCAGCGTCTTCCAACGCACCCTTCAAGGCGCGGGTGGCACCCAGACCGTCCGGATCAGGTGCGGTGATGTGGTGAGCGTCGGAGGTCACGGCGGTTCCGGCGAGTTCGGCGTAAATGCGTGCCCCGCGAGCCTTGGCATGTTCCTCTGATTCGATGATCAGCGCGCCAGCACCCTCACCAATGACGAAACCGTCACGGTCAATGTCGTACGGGCGGGAAGCGTGCTCAGGGTCGTCGTTGCGTTTCGACAGAGCCTGCATGGCGGCGAAAGCACCGATCGGCAGTGGGTGAATCGCAGCTTCTGCGCCACCGCAGACCACGATATCTGCTTTCCCGGACCGGATAAGCTCCAGCGCGTTGCCTAGGGCCTCCGTGCCGGAAGCACAAGCCGAGACAGGGGTGAAGGAACCGGCACGGGCGCCTAGGTCAAGGCTGACAGCGGCGGCCGGACCATTGGGCATCAGCATGGGCACAGTCATGGGCAAGACCCGGCGTGGACCACGCTCGCGCAAGGTGTCCCACGCATCCAGCAGCGTCCAGACACCGCCAATGCCGGTGGCCATGGCCACGGCGAATCGGTCCTTATCGATATCGTCTAGGTCCAGACCGGAGTCGGCGACGGCTTCGCGGGCGGCGATGACACCAAACTGCGTGGACGGGTCCATGCGTTTGGTCTCAACTTTTTTCAATACTTCAGCGGCAGGGACCGCGGCGGTGGCAGCAAAGGTGACCGGAAGTTCATATTTTTCCACCCAGTCGTATTCCATAGGGCGGGCACCGGAAACTCCCTGCAGAGAGTTCTGCCAGAATGTTGGCACATCTCCACCGGTGGGGGTGGTGGCACCAAGGCCGGTAATAACGGCTTTACGGCTCATTGTTCAAGATTCCTTGTCTGAGGAATAGCTCTGGTGGAAAGAAAAGTCTTGGGTTGGTGGGTGTGTGCTCACGTGGCTTCTTCCACCCAAGTGGTCGAAGAAGCCACGCAGCAAACCCGGAGCCCGCGCTCACCTGATGCAGGTGGTGCGGGGAAATGCGTTAGTTCTGTGCGTTGGCGATGAACTCGACAGCGTCGTTCACAGTCTTGAGGTTCTTGACTTCCTCATCTGGGATGCGCACATCGAACTTCTCTTCAGCGTTGACCACGATGGTCATCATGGAGATCGAGTCGATGTCCAGGTCTTCGGTGAAGGTCTTTTCCAGCTGGACCTCTTCGGTCTCGATGCCGGTCTCTTCGTTGACGATTTCAGCCAAACCGGCCAGGATTTCGTTCTTGTCAGCCATGGGGCTTCCTTTCAACTCCGGGTCAGGAAATATTTCTGACTCTTATTAGGTGGGTGTGCTGCCAACTGCCGGCCGCACGTGGTGGTGTGCCTTATGGCATCCGTACCACTTGGGCACCGTACACAAGGCCGGCACCAAAACCAATTTGTAGGGCGAGACCACCGGAGAGCTCCGGGTTCTCTTCCAGCAGGCGATGCATCGCCAGCGGGATGGAGGCCGCGGAGGTGTTCCCCGCGGTACGAATGTCACGGGCGACCATGACAGACTCAGGCAGCTTCAGCTGCTTGACCATCTCATCGATGATACGCATGTTGGCCTGATGTGGCACGAAGGCTGCTAGGTCTTCGGCCTTCACACCGGCCGCATCGAGAGCCTCTTGGGCCTTCTTAGCCATCTGCCACACAGCCCAGCGGAACACCGCAGGTCCGTCCTGGCGCAGGGTCGGCCACTTCTTGGACTCGGTGGCGGCGGTGGTGTCGCCGTCAATGTAGGCGGCGTTCAGCGCGTCCCGGGCTTCGGTCAGGGACATGTCCATGCCGACTGCGTCCCAGCGCTCACCGTCAGAACCCCAGATCGAGGCGCCGATTCCTGCCGTTTCAGACGCGGAGACAATGGCGGCGCCGGCGCCGTCACCCAAGATGAAGGAGATGGTGCGCTCGGTGTTGTCGATGAAGTCGGAGAGCTTCTCCACGCCGACCACCAAGACGTGCTTGGCCGCACCGGAGCGCACCAGCGCGTCTGCTTCGGCAATGCCGTAGCAGTAGCCGGCGCAGGCAGCGGAGATGTCGAAGGCTGGGATCTTGTTGCAGCCCAGTTCAGCGGCGACCAGAGCGGCAGCTGATGGCGTGGCATACGGGAAGGTGACGGTCGAGATGATGACCGCGTCAAGGTCCTTGGCGTCCAGCCCGGCTTTCTGAAGAGCTTCCTCACCGGCAGCTACGGCCATGGACACCACGGTTGTGTCTTGATCCGCGCGGTGGCGGGTGGCGATACCGGTGCGTTGCTGAATCCATTCGTCAGAGGAATCGATCCACTGGCAGATCATCTCGTTATCGACGATCTCGGTGGGGCGGTACGCACCCATCGCGATGATCTCCGAATATGGATTCGGCACAGTGGTAGTCAGTGGGGCATGGGACATTGGTTGTGTTTCTCTCTTCGGTACGCGTGCGCGTATTAGTGAGCTGCCGTGTGCTCGGCAATGAATTCTTGTGCGGCGGACAGGTCATCCGGGGTCTTCAACGCGAAGCCCTTGACCCCGCGCATACCGCGCTTGGCTAGACCGACCAAGGTGCCAGCTGGAGTCAATTCTAGGATGCCGTTGACGGAGTTTTCGAGCAAGGTCTCCATGCAGGCATCCCAACGCACCGGGCGAGCGACCTGAGCGACCAACGATTCGACGACCGCGGTACCGGAGGAGACTGGCTGCCCGTCGAAGTTCGACAGCAGCGTTGCCTGCGGATCCTGCGGGCTCAGTTGCTGGGCCAGCTCAGCCAGGGCCGGCTGCGCCGAAGCCATGTAGTCCGTGTGGAAAGCGCCAGCGACCTTCAGGGGGATGACCCGGGTCTTCGCCGGTGGGTTCTCGGCGAAAGCGGCGAGTTTGTCGAGTGCACCTGCCGCGACGATCTGGCCACCACCATTGACGTTGGCCGGGGTCAGCTCGGCGGCGGCAATGGCGGCCAAGACATCCTCAGCGTCGCCGCCGAGAACAGCGGACATTCCGGTCGGGGTTGCGTTCGAAGCGTCTGCCATGCCGGTGGCGCGGGTGCGTACAAAGCGCATGGCAGCTTCCGGTTCGAGAACACCGGTGAGTGCGGCCGCCGTGATTTCACCGACAGAGTGTCCGGCGTAGATCACCGGGGCGTCGGCCGGGAGTTGATCGAGTTTGAGCGCTGTTGCGGCGAGCAGACCTGCGGCAACAATGAGCGGCTGGGCGACTGCGGTGTCTTTGATCGTTTCTTCATCGGAGGTGGTTCCGTGCGTGATCAGGTCGACACCTGCCTGCTCGGAGAGAGCCTGCAGTTGATCCTTCAGGCCGGGCAGTTCAAGCCACGGGGTGAGGAATCCGGGGGTTTGAGAGCCCTGTCCAGGGCAGACGATTGCTAACACTCTTCAAGCTTTCCAAAGTTCGGGGTAAAAGCAGCGCTGATTTGCTTACTAAGCTCTGCTCGAGCCTTTGTAGGGGTTCTACAAACTAGGCGGGGTTGGGGTCCGTTGCGAGCAGCCGTCCGACCACGAGTCCGGTTTGCAGGACGAAGGCTTCGCGGGGGACCAGCGGGTCCCAGCCGGTCAGGTCGCACACGCGGCGAAGCCGGTATCGAACGGTGTTGGCGTGGACGAACAGTTCACGAGCGGTGGCTTCCAGTGAATGGCCCAAATCCAAGTAGGTGCTCAAGGTTTCGAGCAGCCCATTAGTGGCAGCAACCAGTGGCTGATAGATCAGCTCCTCGAGTTCGCGTTTGGCCACCTCATCGCCATTCATGGCGCGTTCGGGAAGCAAGTCTGCGGCCGCCACTGGGCGTGGGGCTCCGGGCCATGCCTTGCACGCATCCAAGGCGGCTAGCGCGGCCTGGGCTGAGGTGGGGGTGCGGGCGAGTGAGTCGACCATGGGCCCGTAGACGACGGGGCCGGGACCGAAGAGTTCGCCGACCCGTAGGAAAAACGTGTTTGGTTCCTCAATGCCGCCGGCCAGCAGGATGAGCCTGTCGCCGTGGCTGCCAAGCAGGATGTCGCTTGCGTAGCCGGAGGCGAACCGGCGGATCTCAGCCAATTGGGCCGAGTTGGCTTGGGGGTCGATCCCGCCAATGACGACAGCGATATTGTCGGTGGCACCGAATCCGACCGCTGCGGCGCGGGAACGCAGCTCGTGTTCGGGTTCATCGCGTAAGACCGCGTCAACAACAAGTGCTTCGAGCCGAGAGTCCCAGGCACCCCGTGATTCGGCGGCGCGGGCGTACACGTCGGCGGCGGCGAACGCGACTTCTCGCGAGTATCGCAACACAGCATCGCGGAGCAGGGCCCCGTCAGCTTCGCCCACCAGTTCGGGGACTTTGGTTTCCACCACGTCAACAACGGTGCGGATCAGCTGCAAGGCGTTTTGTAGGGAAATTGCTCGGGTCATCTCCGCTGGGGCGGAACCGAAGATGTCGGTGAGAACCCATTTCAGGCTCGTGGTGGGGCGTTGGAGCCAGTTGATGAAGGATGAGATGCCCTTTTGTGCCATCAGGCCGAGAGCCGAGCGATCGTCCGGGCGGAGTTGGCGGTACCAGCTCAGCGAAGAATCTAACTGCTGCAGCACTGCAGAGGAGAGGTCACCGGAGTGATTTTTTAGACGCTGAATGGTCTTTGCGTCAACGCGAATCGCGTACGGAGATGAGCCATTGGTGGTGGCGCTACGTTTTCTTGCCATGATCACCACACAAGCCTATGCCATCGGCGCCCAATCGCGACGATCGTGTCACCTAAATGAGGGCAATCAGCTCCTGGCCGAGCACAAAGACACCCATGACGAGCACAAAGTAGCCGAAAATCTTGCGCAACTTGGTCTCGTTGATCTTCCCGGCCAAGGCTGCGCCGGCAAAGGAACCGAGAATGGCCATACCGGTAATGGCGAGAACGGGTGTCCAATCCAGCTGCACCGAGAAAAGGTATCCCGAGAGCCCGGCGAACGACTTCATGACGATCACCAGCAAGGAGGTGCCTACGGCCACCGCCATGGGTAGTCCACCGAGCAGGTTCAGGGCCGGGACGACTAGGAAGCCACCGCCGGCGCCGACCATGCCGGTGGCTAATCCGACCACCCCGCCATCAAGCAGAATGCGTCCCAACGGTAGCGACCGTGGCGCCACGGGTGCATCAGTGGTTTCCGCGCTGGCTAGCACTTTGGGTTTCTTGCGCCCCCGGATCATGGCGATAGAGGTGGCCAGCATCATGATGGCAAAGAGGATGAGCAGGATATTTCCGGGGACGTAGCCGCCGATCCACCCACCGGCGAAGGCCCCGATCATGGAGGCTGCACCGAAGATGAGCCCGGTGCGCCATTGCACACGCCGATTTCTGGCGTGGCCGATTGTTGCGACGATTGAGGTGGTGCCAACGATGAACAGGGAAGCGGCGATTGCTTCCTTTTCCCCGAATCCGGCCACGTACACCAGCAGTGGCACCGTCAAAATAGAGCCGCCGCCACCAAGGAGTCCTAGGGTCACCCCGATCAATGCGGACAATGCAAGGACAAGGATGAAAATGGGTTCCATGGTGGCGGCGGCCTCTTCAGTTCTCTAATTAATATTTGTCAATAACTTTTGATGTGGTTGTGCAGGATTACTGGTTGGCTCCGACAGCCTTCTCCCAAGCTGGGTAGGCGCCTTCCAGCTCCACCACGTCATAGCCTGCTCGGCGAAGCGCCGAGCCAACGGCCATGGACCGTGCCATCGACTGGCAGTGGATGACGATTGGGTCTTTGGTGTCTTTCGGAGGCAGCTGCTCCAGCTTCCACAGCACCTGGGAGGAGTGCAGCTGGTGGGCTTCAGGGATGTTGCCTTCGGCGTATTCGGTCTTGGCGCGAACGTCGAGCACCATGGACTTGTCGAAGTCAGCCAAGTCTTCCGGTTTCACGGTCTTGACCGGCTCCACCTTCAGGCCGTCCAAGGACTCTACGTAGCCGACTACATCGTCAATGCCGACCCGTACTAGGTGATCCCAAATACGCATGGCGTCATCTTGATCCTGGGCTAGAACAACCATGGGCTTGTAGTCCTCAGCCTCAGGATCAATGATCCACGCGGCGAAGGTCGCGGTCTTGCCGGTGCCCGGTACGGCAATCGCGCCGGGGACGGTACCTTCGCGAACCTCGTGATGGTCGCGGGTATCCAGCAGATCAACAAAACCGGAGTCGAGGTCCTTGGCCAGTTTCTCGGCTGGAACCTCCTCCAGTGGCTTGCGCTCACCCATGACGGCTGGACCCACCTTGTTCTGGGTCTTCATGCGTGCAAAGTAGGAGTGAGCCTCAGGCTGACCGTCGAGCAGTTCATCGATGAAACCTTGTTCGTCATCATTGTCGATGTACTTGGCCCACCAAGCGTAGAGACGCTCGTAACCAACGGTGGAGGATGGGATCGAGCCGAGAGCCTTACCGCAGGCCGAGCCGGCACCGTGAGCCGGGTGGATCTGGACGTGATCCGGCAGATCGACAAACTTTTCCTTCAGCGACTTGAAGAGATCGCGAGCCCCGGCAAAGCGGGTATCAACGAATCCTGCCGCTTCATCAAGCAGGTCTGGCCGGCCCAAGTCACCGACGAACACGAAGTCACCGGTGAACATGTAGCCCGGGGTATCGGTGAAGGCCCCATCGGTCACCAGGAAGGACATATGTTCTGGGGTGTGGCCGGGGGTGTGGACCGCTTGAATCTTGATGTTGCCCAAGTTGAAGGAGTCGCCATCTTTCAAGATGGTGCCCTCAAAGCCGTAGGTCCAATCCTTGCCGCCTTCACCAGAGATGTAGATCTCTGCGCCGGTGGCCGCAGCCAGTTCGCGGGTACCGGAGAGATAGTCGGCGTGAATGTGGGTTTCCGTCACGGCGGTAATCTTCATGCCTTGCTCTTCGGCGAGCTTCAGGTAAGGGGCAATGTCGCGCCGAGCGTCAATGACCAGCGCCTCTCCCTTGGCCTGGCAGCCGATCATGTAGCTGGCTTGAGCGAGGTCTTCATCGTAAAAACGTTCCAATAGCATCGCGGTAGCACCCTTCCGATGTGGTCTTCTCTTGGAGGAATTACCTCAACTATATATACCCCCGGGGGTATAAGTCAAGAGGGGTTTTCCTACTGCCCGAAAGAGGTCAGCGCTCGCAACAAGTTGAACTTCGTGTCGGGTGCGGTCAAAAATATAGAAGCTGCAGGGGGCTTACCTGCGGGTAATGATTCAGCGAACTGAGAGTCGATGCGTGAACACATGAGCGTTGCGCCTGCTCGCCGTAAACGACGCAGCCTGTCGTTTGATTTCCTCCAACGGGGTCTACCACCGAGACACTTTCGTCCAGAATTGCACGGTGTACGCGGCCTTGCAATCCTTGGGGTGGTTCTTTTTCACCTCTTTGGTGATGGACGCGTCTCCGGCGGCATCGATATCTTCCTTGCGATCTCCGGATTCCTCTTCACGGCAATGCTGTTGCGGGAAGCGGCAACCAGTAAAGGAAGCATCAACCTCTCAAAATATTTCGCACGACTCATCCGGCGCATCATCATCCCGGCCGTGATCGTCGTGGCGGCAACCCTTGCGCTAGGTCTCTGGGTGAAACCTGAGACTGACCATCACCAGCTCTGGGCAGAAGCTCGCGCCTCAGCGCTGTATTTCGAGAACGTTGAGCTCATTAACTCGCAGCTGGCCTACGGTGCTGCCGGCCCGGAGACCTCACCATTCCAGCACTACTGGTCACTGTCCGTGCAGGGGCAGTTCTATCTACTCTGGCCGCTGGTCGCTGTGATCGCGGTGCTGGTGGCACGGTATCTGCGTCGCTCTGCTTCCTCCGTCATGGCTGTGGCGGTCGGGGCGATCTTCATCGCTTCGTTGGTGTACGCCCTGTACTACGGCAGCTTCAACCAAGACGAGGCCTATCTGATGACGCGTACCCGCATGTGGGAGTTGGCCTTCGGCGGATTACTGGCGTTGCTCGGCGCACGATTGACGCTGCCTGAATGGTTGCGTGTCCCTGCTGGCTGGCTGGGACTGGCACTGATTGTCTCGTGCGGGTTCGTCATTGATGGGGCCCAAGAGTTTCCCGGCCTGTTGGCATTCTGGCCTCTGGGCGGTCTGGCGTTGGTGTTGGCCGCTGCCGGTCCGCAAGGCGGCCTTGCGGACCCGCGGGGTAGTGCGACCCGGTTCCTCTCGAACCCGGTTTTCGGCTGGATAGGGGATCGAGCTTATGGCCTATACCTGTGGCATTGGCCTCTGCTCATCTTCTACATGGAATTCCGCCAACGCGAAGCTGTGGGGCTGGCCGGAGCTGCAGTGGTGCTCGCCACTACGGTGCTTTTAGCTGAGCTCATGTACCGGCTGATCGAACGTCCCATCGCCCAACGTAAAGTGCTTACGATCGATTGGCGAGTACTCGCCGCTGGGGCTACCGTCATGCTGCTGATCGGTATTGGCATGAGTGCAGCGGTGGAGTCTACCGTTCCAGAACCAGATCCGGTGGCGTTCGACCCGGACATTTGGGACTGGGACACCTACCCGGGCGCGCAAGCCGCGCTCGCGGGCAATTCGGAGATGGACGGCACGGAGACCTTCCTGCCGGATCCGGCGACCTTGAACACCTTTGAACCTCAGTACTACACCAAAGGCTGCCGCCAATCGGCGCGCAATGCTCCCGGCACCGACGAAATTGTGGTGTGTGAAGACGAGAACATGCCGGAGAGCCCGCGGCGAACGGTCGTCATAGCTGGTGGTTCTCACGCCGGGCAGTGGGAAGCCGTGTGGCTGCGCTTGGGCCAAGAGCACAACTGGGAAGTCTTGATCGTCGACAAGTCTGGCTGCGTCTTCGCGGACTACTCGGGCGATCCAAACAAATCGTCCTGTCAGGGTTGGTTGGACCATTTCATGGACTGGTTGTAGGAGCGCAACGTCGATCTGGTGGTCACTCCGGGCAGCCGAATGACTAGGGAGGGCGAACGGATCGAGAACGGCGCTGAAGAGCGTTGGGAACAGATCACCGCAACCGGTGCCCGGTTGTTGTTGACTCGCGGTACACCGCGTCCTGGCGGCCAAGAGAAAGTCGCGGCGTGTCTGGCCAGAGAAAAAACCGCCCTTGAATGTGGCGCCAACGCAGCCCAAATCTCTGCAGAGAATCCTTTGGACTCAGTGGATCTGCCAGCAGGTGCGACGCACATGGACCTGACCGACGCGATTTGCCCTGAAGAGATCCGTTCGGAGGCAGGGGTCTGCCCTGCGATCGTGGGCAACGTGGCGGTCTGGTACGACAACTCCCACTTGAGCGGAACCTATGTCGAAACAATGGTTCCGTACTTTGAGGAACGTCTCCAAGACACTGTCCCGTGGCTGTTTGAGGACTAACGATTGTCGGCCTGAATAGCGAAGGGCTCCGACCGGAGAATTCCGATCGGAGCCCTAATGCTGTGCTAGGCGGTTAGCGCTTCTTAGGCGTCGCCACCTGGTACACCGGAGGTGCCAGCGTTGACGTCGAGCAGACGGTACTTCTCGATCGCCTGAGCGGGTGCATCCTTGGAGACTTCACCGCGCTTGGCCAGCAACTGCAGAGTGCGCACCACCATGGAGTGGGAGTCAATCTTGAAGTAGCGGCGTGCGGCGGCACGGGTGTCCGAGAAACCGAAGTCGTCGGCACCCAGCGTCGCCCAGTCGTTCGGCACGTACTGGCGGATCTGGTCCGGCAGCAAGGTGGCCATGTCGCTGGTGGCCACGATCGGACCTTCAACGTTGGCTAGACGCTCGGTGATGAACGGAACCTTTGGCTCCTCGTTCGGGTGCAGGAAGTTGTAGTGCTCGGCTTCCTTGGCTTCGCGGCGCAGCTCGTTCCAGCTGGTCACGGACCAGACGTCCGCGGAGACGCTCCAATCCTTGGCCAAGATTTCCTGAGCCTCCAAGGCCCATGGCACACCCACACCGGAGGCGAACAGTTGAGCGCGTGGCCCATCAATTTCTGCCGCCTTCAGGTGGTACAGACCCTTGATGACGCCTTCAACATCCAAGTCCTCTGGCTCTGCCGGCTGCGGCAGCGGCTCGTTGTAGACCGTGAGGTAGTACATGAAGTCGTGATCACCGTCGTGATCGCCGTACATCTCCCACAGACCGTGCTTGATGATGTGCGCGATCTCGTAGCCGTAGGCAGGGTCGTAGTGGCGAACCGCAGGGTTGGTGCCAGCCAAGACAGGGGAGTGCCCGTCCATGTGCTGCAGACCCTCACCGGCCAGGGTGGTGCGACCGGCGGTCGCACCAATGATGAAGCCACGTGCCAGCTGGTCGGCGGCCGCCCAGAAGGAGTCGCCGGTGCGCTGGAACCCGAACATCGAGTAGAACACGTAGAACGGGATCATCGGCTCGCCGTGCGTGGCGTACGAGGTACCGGCTGCGGTGAACGCCGCGGTTGCGCCGGCCTCGTTAATGCCCGGGTGCAGCAGCTGACCCTGCGGGGATTCCTTGTACGACAGGAACAGGTCACGGTCCACCGACAGGTAGTTTTGACCGGCAGGGTTGTAGATCTTCGCGGTTGGGAAGAATGCGTCCATACCGAAGGTACGGGACTCATCTGGCACGATCGGCACGATGCGCTGACCGAATTCCTTATCCCGCATCAAGTCCTTCAGCAGGCGGACAAAGGCCATGGTGGTGGCCGCCATCTGCTTACCGGAGCCCTTCTTGGCCTGCTTGTACGCATCATCAGAAGGCAGGTGCACCTTGGTGGAAGGTTCCTGACGCAGCGGCAGGGAGCCGCCGAGTTCCTTGCGGCGTTCCAGCATGTACTTGATTTCCGGTGAATCCGGGCCCGGGTGGTAGTACGGAATATCGTACAGATCGCCCTCAAGCTGCTCATCGGAGACAGGGATGCGCATCCGGTCGCGGAACTGCTTCAGATCTTCCACCGTGAGTTTCTTCATCTGGTGGGTGGCGTTGCGGCCTTCGAAGCTCGAACCCAGGCCGTAACCCTTAATGGTTTGGGCCAAGATCACGGTTGGTTTGCCCTTGAAGTCCATGGCGGCCTTGTAGGCGGCATAGACCTTGCGGTAGTCGTGGCCACCGCGGCGCAGGTTCCAAATGTCCTCATCAGACATGTCCGCCACCATTTCCTTGGTGACCTCGGAACGGCCAAAGAAGTGCTCGCGCACGAACGCACCGGACTCAGCCTTGTAGGTCTGGTAGTCACCATCCAAGGTTTCGTTCATGATCCGGACTAGCTCGCCGCTGTCATCCTTGGCCAGCAGTGGATCCCACTCGCGGCCCCACAGGACCTTGATGACATGCCAGCCGGCGCCCCGGAAGAACGCTTCAAGTTCCTGAACGATCTTGCCGTTACCGCGGACCGGACCATCGAGGCGCTGCAGGTTACAGTTCACCACGAAGGTCAGGTTGTCCAGCTTGTCATTGGCGGCCAACTGCAAGAGGCCACGTGATTCTGGTTCGTCCATTTCACCGTCACCCAGGAACGCCCACACATGCTGTTCGGAGGTGTCCTTGATGCCACGGTTCTGCAGGTAGCGGTTGAACTGTGCCTGGTAGATGGCGTTCATGGGACCAAGACCCATGGAAACGGTTGGGAACTGCCAGAAGTCCTTCATCAGCCGCGGGTGCGGGTAGGAAGACAGTGCGTGGCCTTCCTTGGACTTCTCCTGCCGGAACCCGTCCAAATCTTCTTCGGTCAGGCGACCCTCAAGGTAGGCGCGGGCATAGTTACCGGGGGAGGAGTGACCTTGGAAGAAGACCTGGTCACCGCCGCCTGGGTGGTCCTTGCCGCGGAAGAAGTGGTTCTGACCGACTTCATACAGGGTGGCCAGACCGGCGAAGGAAGAAATGTGGCCGCCCACAGAAATCTCTGGGCGCTGTGCGCGCTGCACCATGACGGCAGCGTTCCAACGCATGATGGCACGGTAGCGGCGTTCCAGCTGCTCGTCACCGGGGTATTCCGGTTCCTGATCGGCCGGGATGGTGTTGACGTAGTCGGAGGTGGTGACCATGGGGACACCAACGCTCTTGGCGCCGGCCCGCTGCAGCAGGGAGCGCATAATGTACTGTGCACGCTCGGTACCGTGCGCTTCGACCAGCTGATCGAAGGATTCAATCCATTCGCTGGTTTCCTCTGGATCTTTGTCCAGGATGTTGTCCGTCAGGCCACTGAGGATATGTGAGTTGTTATCCGCTTGGGTCACGGTGCACCTCTTCTCTAAGGGGCCGGTTGGCCCCGTCGGATGTCCTTGAATAGCTAAGGAAGGTTCCCTCTCATTCACTTTACGCCTTAAGGCAGGCATACGTGAGTCACGAGGATCGACTGTGACCAAGCTTAGTGTTACGGGCCACAATTGCGTTAAAAACCGCCTAAATGCCCCGGCACAGCCCGGATAGCTTGATTAGCGCCGAATTTCCGTGTTGGCTTTAACTAATCGGCGTACCAGCGCCGCCTCGCACAGAGGATTTACCTAATAAATCAAGGAGAACAGTGAGCCAGCCAGACGCCGCTACCGTTTCGGGTAGCGCCGCTGAAGAATCGTCAGCCCCCTCTGAAGCAGCAAAGAAACTTGCCGCAACATTAGGTTTCAAAGAGGGCGATTACGTCCAAGAACTGGGGTATGACGAAGACATCGACTTCGACCTCAGGGACAACCTAGAAGACGGTATCGATTCCGATCTGCTCACTGAAGAAGACCACGAAGTGGTTGACGGTGTCTTGCTGTGGTGGCGCCACGAAGACGGCGACCTCGTCGACGGACTGGTCGATGCGCTCACCAACCTTGATGAAGGCGGCAGCATCTGGCTGCTGACTCCAAAGCGTGGCCAAGAAGGCGAAGTCAACCCGGTGGAGATCTCCCAGGCCGCACCCACCGCAGGACTGCACGTGACCAAGTCCGCGGACCTGTCCCCAACGTGGCTGGCCCACCGGCTGGTGGCCCGCGGTAACTAACCGCACCCTTACGCCATGAATTATTCGGGCAACGACACACCCGGTCTAAAGCCGGGGCAACCAGCCCCGGTCTTCCACGTCAATAACCAATACGGTGAGTCCGTCAGCTTGCACACCCTGTTCACCCACCCCTACACGGGGAACTCGCTGGACGGGCTGCTGCTGGTGTTCTACCCGTACGCGTTCACCAATGTGTGCACCGGCGAGCTGAAAGAACTGCAGGAATACTTGCCACAGTTCGAACAGGCCGGGATCCGGGTTGCGGCCATCAGCATGGACTCCTCCTATGCGCTCAAAGAGTTCGCCCATCAGCACGGCTTCGAATTCGATTTGTTGTCCGACTTCTGGCCACACGGCCACGTCGCCAAACAGTACGGCGTCCTCGATTCCGGGCTAGGAGTCAGCTGGCGCATCAGCTTCTTGATCGGCTCCGACGGACTCATCCGAGAGCGATTTGCCGCCACCATGGATCAGCCACGACCCATGACGGACTACCTGACCGCGATCAATTTGTGAGCAGCCGATCGGGCTGGTAAAGTTTGGTGCTGTTGTCAGTATCGAAACAGATACGAAAAAAACACTTTGGGTCTATAGCTCAGTTGGTTAGAGCACCTCGTTTACACCGAGGGGGTCGGGGGTTCGAGTCCCTCTGGACCCACCCTGTGAAGTCTCGGGACATCGTTCATTCGGTGTCCCGAGATTTCTTTTTGTTTTTGTTCTGATGTCTCGGGTCATCGTTCCGGGTTTTAGGCCCCATGTCTTGGGTCATGGTTCCGCTCTGTGCGGGACGTTTTCTTTATCGGCTGGTTGTTCTTGGCTGGGTTGATGGTGTGCTCTGCGATGATTTCTCCGGTTGTTTTGCTGATGGCGGTGTAGACCGGCTGTGACGTGCTCGGCGTTCTCTATGTATGGGAGGTCCGGGATGTGGAGCTGTAGGTCCTGGACTGTGTGCTGCCAGCTTGTGCGGAAGGGTTTGCAGCAGGGTGCGGATCCAGCTGATGTTGAGGCTGAAGCGTGTTGCTGCCTCTTAGGCCCTCAGATCAAGGAACGATGACGTGACACAGCCGTGAACGATGACGTGCGACATGGTCGGAACGATCTTGTGAGACATCCAGGCTGTGGTTAAGGGGTGCAGGGGTGAACGATGTGTTGAAACCACACACCTCTGGACCCACCCCGCGCACAAGGCTCGAACCCCAGCCAACGATTCTGTTGGCAAGGGTTCGAGCCTTGTCGTCGTTCTGTCTCCAGTTGAGGGCGATGGTGTTGACCTCGGGATCGAGCAGCATCTCGAAGGATCGGTTGATCTCGACGCTTAGCTCGTCGTCGTTGATGTAGACCTTGGTGAATAAGGCCTGGGTGCATAGGCGCCGGTTGGCGTCGTCGCACCGCCGGTAGATGTCGGCGCAGTCGGTGAGCAGGTTCAGCGCATCGTCCAGGTGGGTCCCGACGTCGGCGCAGTCGCAGTAGTGGGAGTCGATACGACGGTTCACGCCGTCGAGTTCGTCGAGGATACGGTCCTGTTCCCGTCGGAGCACGGTCAGTGGATCGCGTCGACGTAGTGGGCCGGTCTTGTACGTGTTTGAGCCGGGCGCGGTGCTTGGTGAGGCGTTCGAGCTCGTCGGTCTCGGCGGCCATGAGCCGGTTGAACTCGTGGTGCAGCATGCCCGACAGGGCATCGCGCTGGGCGGGACGGAACTGCATACACGTGTAGTAGTCCTCGATCAGCTTCTGCACGTCTTCGATGAGCATCGCCTGGCGGGTACAGTCGACGCACTTGGACTGCCGGCCCGAGCACACGAATGTAGCAGTAGACCTTTCCGTGCCGATTCTTCGCGTTGGACACGATCAACCTCGATCCGCGGTCGTGGACCTGGGTAGCCTCGGCGGCGATCTTATGCGCGGTGAGCACCGACTGAACCTGATACCAGACCTCCGGTGTCACGAGGGCGTGGTGGGTGCCTTTGTAGCGGGTCCCGCGGTAGATGACATCGCCCTTGTAGTGGGGGTTTGTCAGCAGCTGCAGCGGCACACCCCGCCCCGCGGTCGTGGCGGCGTACGCGGGGTGCGGGTTGCCCAACAAGACGCGCAGCAGTGCAGTCCACGCCCGGCGCGGGATGTTCAGCATGGCCGACGAGCACGCCGAGCCGCATCCGGGCGACAACCCCGACGTCGCCACCGTCCGCTCCGTCCTCTACGGCGTCCTACAGCACGTCGGGGCCGAGCTGTCCGCGCACCAGAACTTCACCGCCGAGCAGGAGCACTGGGGTTCGATCGCTCAACTTACCGCGGAGTACGAGACCATCGCCGCCGTGCTGCTCTTCCGGCTCGCTCGCGCCACTGCACGCCCGGCCGGTTCAGGTCGTGCTCGCAAGATGCCACGGCTCATCCCTTCTGCGGACGGACCGATGACCGGCGACATGCGCCACGCGCTCGATGAACGGCACGAGTTGATCGAAGCGCGCGCAGACACCGTGTTCGCCACCGCCCGCGACGCCGGCGAACCCTGAACGCGGCAACTCGGTGGCCCACCGCTCGACGCACGCCAAGCGGAGACGTGGCGACGGTACGCTGGCGCCATTGCCGCCTACCGCGACCGCTACGGCGTCACCCAAGACACGCCCCTCGGACAGGAACCGGAGGACACGGCCCAGAGAATCGACTTCGCCCGCGCAAGAAGCGCGCTCGCACGGTCACGTGCCTTTGCCCGGCAGCGCCCGACCGCCGCCGAGCGACGACCTCTCGACCGCTGCCCCCCCCAACCGGCGCCCGTGACGCCACCCTGCCCGGCTCCCTCGCAAGATTCGACACGTCTAGATGCGTCACAGAACTGACTCCAAGCGAGATAATCGTCAGGAAGGCGGTTCAGGTCTCCATCAGAAAGGCCTAACTGCGTCAGGCGCTATCTCGACTACGAAGTGAGGAGGAGACCGATAATGAGACAGCCTTGCTGTTGCCGGCGCTGGGGCGAGGGGCCGAGGGGGCAGCGATGACCACCATGCCGCCAGACCTCGGTGCTTTCTACCTCCGCCATCGAGACGCTATGTACAAGGTTGCGGCCTCAGTGCTGCGCGAGGCTGGTCGCGCCTCTGAGGCGGAAGACGCGGTGCAGGACGCGATTGTCTCCATCATGGCTTCGCCGCCGGAGAATGTGCGAAACTGGGAAGCATTTTTCGTGACCGCGGCGAAGCGAAAGGCGCTGGATCGAATCAGATCAGCAGAGGTACGGCACGCCGGGCCCGAGTTCATCGAAGCCGTCCATGACCGTGCCGATGACTCTAACCTCGCGGAAGACGTTGCGGAAGCCATCGACCAACAAGAACGGGCTCGTCATGCGTGGGACAGTCTCGCGATATTGGACGAACGCCATCGAAAGGCGGTATGGGAGACCGCGGCGTTGGGGCGGCCGCGCTCTCAGATAGCCGCCGAAATGAACGTGAGTCCAGCGCGTGTGAGCCAGATGTCGACACGATCGCTAGCGCTCCTTCGAGAGGAAATGCAAAGAATGGAGGAAGGGGAAAATGAATGACGACGAACGCGACCGACTTGTCGCAGAGCTGCTCGAACGACCCGAAGAGCGCGAACAGATCCTGCGTGAAGTCGAGCTGAAAGACCGAGAGCGCGTAGAACTTGGTCACATCCTTGAGACTGCGGATGCACTCTGGCTCGCCGCTCAAGGCGCGCCAGCACTTGAGGATGACCCCGTGGCAGCAATGCTGGGTCTACTCCCTGACAGCGAATGCCGTCTCGACTCTGCCGCATTGTCTCGTGTAAGAAAGCGTGCGCGATTGAGCGTAAGTGACGTTGCCGCACGCTTGCATGAGCGAGGGTGGCAGTTCGACAAGAGTGATGTTTTCAGGTGGGAGACTCGTACAGCGGCAGATGTACCTCCCGCCGTGGTCCAAGCAATCGCTGAGATCTTCGGAGCACGGGTAGACGATTTGATCTCAGCTCCGTCACCGGCTTCTCTGCCCGATCATGTAGGCGCTGTACGCGCGCATCCGTTGTTTGAACAACTCGTCACGCGCTGGTCACAGGCCCGACGAGTGTCACGTGCCGTGGCTGCTGCGACGCTCGAAAGCCGGATGCTTGCGACCGTGCACCGCGGGGAGCACCCCGATACAGAGCAACTATTGCGCTCGCTCGACGCCCTTGTCGCCTCCGTCGAGCAAGCCGATCGAGGGTGAGACCCGCATGAATCTTGAAGGTTGTGTCGACCAGGCACTGTCCCTGCTGACGGATGACGTTCGAGCCCGCTTCGCCGGGGACCCGTTTAGCGTCCTCCGCGACGACCTTGACCTGACTGTAAAAGCCGTCAAACACCTAGCGAGTTCCCGTGACGACGGTGGCGCGTGTGATGGCGTCTCGTTCCTCCAGGACGGTGTGATCCTGTACGCGCCCACGCCAGCAAGTCGGCGTGAGAACTTCACACTCGCCCACGAACTTGGGCATTGGCTCGCCGAGAGGGCCCCGGATATCTATGACTGGATAGCCGACCAAGACGAGCCCGGCAGCCTTCTCGAAACCGTCTGTGACCGGATCGCCCAACGATTGCTCTTGCCCGAGTCTGCGGCAACAGCGGTCATCGCCAACGGGCCGATCAGAGCGCAGCACATAATCGACCTATATAACGCCTCCCAGGCCAGCCGGCCGGTGTGTGCGATCGCTCTCGCCAAGCACCTGCCCGGCTTGGGGGCTATCGCGATTATCGACCGCTACACAGGCACCGTCACTCACGCCAGCGTCAAGCCCGACCCCGAGCAAGGCTGGCCCACCGTTTTCCCTTGGCGTGACCAGAAGCTCACTGAAGGCCACTCCCTACTCGGCCTGGCACCAGGAGCATCCGCGGCTCGGCGCCTGTCTTGGCGCACACCCTGGGGCACGCAAGCAGATTTCTACGTCGACGCAATCGGGGAAGACAAGCGCGTCATGGCCATGTTCTGCGACCGAGACATCTGGGAGGTCGAGCAGTTTCATGCGCCCATCCAGCGCGACTTCGACACCCGTACCCTGCTCACAGGGTCATGCTGCGGGACCAGTTTCGAACGCCGTGGCTATCCCTGCTCGGACTGTGTCCAGCCCTACTGCCCTCGTTGCGGAGATTGCCGCTGTCAGCGAGATACCAAGCGCGCACTGACCTGCACCGAGTGCTTCCTTCAGTTCCAGCCACATCTCGTTGTCGACGGCATCTGCGTGGACTGTCGTTCCTGACGCTAACTCCACACAGCCCTATCTCGACTACTCAGTGAGAGCCCCCGCGGACGCGGACATGGGCTGTCGGGACGGAGGTGAAGGAGATGGCTAAGAACACGGGGAGAGGACACCGCGTCGGTGCCGTGAAGAACCGCAGCGAGTTCAAGCACGGCACCACATGGTTCAAGCGTGACACCGAGACTGGGCGGATTCTCAACGGCAGCCCCAATCAGCACAAGGGCGTCCGTAACGAGAAGTAGCCGCTGGGCCGGCGATGCCTCGGTGTCGCCGGCCACCAGCCACCGCAGCGGGCGCGCAAGCAGGACCGGTTTTTCAGATACCGCAGGAGGACGACATGGCAGTTCACTGGGTCAACTACGACCTCAACAAGACGGGACAGGACTACACCAACCTCATCGAATACTTGAAGTCGCACCAGGGCTGGGCGAAGCCCCTCAAGAGCAGCTTCTTTGTGAAGACATCCCTGGCAGCCAAGGAGCTTCGAGACAGGATCAAGATGCACATTGACGCGACCGACGACGTCATTGTCGTGACCGTCACAGGTGCGTCCTGGGCGACCTATGGACTCTCGTCGGAGTTGAACGAGTGGCTGAAGAAGAATCTCTAGTGTCCGGCGCGGATCAAGGACGAGTGAGCCCTCGTCTACGGCGGTCCAACACGTCACCGAACCGGTGCCGAATTCCTGAGAGTGCGTCGCGGGAACTGCCTCCGCCAAACCACCATGGAAAGGTGAATGCATGGTAGCCATCTCAATCGTTGCCCTGGTCATCTCGGCCTTCGCCCTGCCCTTCACCATCTGGGCAGCGCGGGCGGCCGCTAGGCAGGCGAAAGCGGCGCAAAACCAGACGGAGATCCAACGCGAGCAGGTGGCCGCCGCGCGGGAGCAGACTCAACTACAACGCGATCTCGCTCATGAGGCCCTACAGCCCTACGTGTGGGCGGACATCCAGCCAGATATGCAGCAAGGCACCGTGATGCACGTGGTGGTGGGTAACAACGGTCCCACCGTCGCCCGCAACGTGAGAGTGACGTTCGATCCACCGCTTCCAACAGGCCAGTAACAATCGGACAAGGTCGAGAGTGTTCAGCGGGTGCTCGCCAGAGGACTCCGCTCGCTCACGCGGAAACGGGAAATCCGATGGACTCTCGGTGCTGGCTACGACCTCCTGTCTAGCGAGGAACCACAGGTCCGCACTGTGGGTCGAAGGCGAGGGTCTGCACGGTCCGCTGCCTGTTCTGGAGATTTAGATCGACATCTCAGAGTGGCGTCAGGCTAGGGACGCTCCGGACGGCTCGTTACACCATGTACGTGGCGCGATCAATGACCTCACCAAGGCCGTCGGTGGCGTAGACAAAACGATGAAGCGTGTTGTCGATCGCTTGGATTACCCAGCGCCAGAGACCGTCGAAATCAATGGAATGAGTGACGCTTTCACTAGGCAGCAACTCGCACCACCAGCGCCCGAGGATGAGGCCGATTCCAGCACAGATTGAGCATCCCAGCCACCGTCGACGGCGGAGGAACGATAGCGCCTGCGGAACTCTCAGTCGGTGGTGCTCTTGCGTGCAGACTCGTGAATCTGTGCTGAAGGGTGCTGCGCGGCGAATGTCAGCAGCTGAGAAACGACTGGCACCTTTGGAGGCGTGTGGAACCCGGAAACGACCGCCACGGCACTCCGCCTTCCGCCAGATCTTCAGGACCTTCGACAGGATTGTCGCGACACCCTCAGATGCGCGCTCGGCAACTACCAACCTGCTCAGCCCTTTAAGGGGCGTGATGCAGAGACAGGTGACAACTGACATCTGGTGCTCGGCACCGGGAGGGAGGATGTCGCTATGCCTGCTCCGTATCCCCAAGAGTTCCGTGATGACGTGGTCGCGCGGTCGCCCGTGCGCGTGAGGCCGGTGTGCTGTTGAAGCAGATCGCAGCGGACTTCGGGATCAGCGAGGCCACGTTGTCGAACTGGCTGAAGGCCGCTGACGTCGAGGAAAGCAGACGTTCTGGTGTCAACAAAGATGAGGCTGCTGAGTTGCGTGAGCTCAAGTGCCGCAATCGGCTGATGGAGAGGGAGAACGAGGTCCTGCGCCGGGCCGCTGCCTATTCTGTCCTAGGCGAACCTGAAACTGGATGGCTGGGGGAATTGATGTACCCGCTCGCGAGTGAGCTGGCCGCTGACGGCATCCCCGCCACGGTTATGTGCCGGGTCCTCAAGCTCGCTCGTCAGCTCTACCACCGCTGGCGCGACAAGCCGGTTACGGACGCTGAGTGGATCCAAGCGCACCGGATCAACGCGTTGCACGACGCACACGTCGATGACCCGACCTTCGGGTACCGGTTTGGCGCACGAGGCACGGAAGGCCGGGTGCCGGATGAGTCGCCGCACGGTATGGGCGCTGTGCTCGACCTCGGGGATCACCTCCGCGGCGCAGCGTCGTCGCTGTGGCAAGGGCAAGAAGGCCGGCCCGCAGGTTTTCGACAATGATGTAAAGCGGATGTTTACCGCGGACGCCCCGAAGCGGGTCTGGCTCAACGACATCACCGAGCACCACATCACGAGCGAGGGAAAGCTCTACGTGTGTGCGATCAAGGACATGTTCGCCAACAAGATCGTCGGTACTCCATCAGCGATCGGTTGACCGCACAGCTCGCGGTCGACGCGTTGAACAGCGCGGTGGTGCGGCGGCTGGAAGGCCACGACGTGGCCGGCTGCATCCTACAGGCCGACCGGGGCAGGCAGTTTCGGTCACGGAAGATGGGCCACGCCCTGAACCGGCACGGCATGGTCGGATCGATGGGCCGTGTCGGCGCTGCGGGGGGACAACGCCGCCATGGAATTGTTCTGGTCGCTGTTGCAGACCAACGTGCTCAACCAGCGGCGCTGGACCACCCGCCAGGAACTCCGCCTGGCTTGTGGTGTGGATCGAACGCAAGTACCACCGCCAGCGCCCTCAGGACTCACTCGCTGGGTTGACGCCCATCGAGTACGAGAACAAGATCATCGCCAAGACCGCACCCGCGGCCTAAACCGAAACTGTCAACAGTTCCTGCATCACGCCCGAGTCCGTACCGGCGGGCATCTCGCGGCCGCAGATATAGATCGATGCCTGTGTCGTGCCGGCTATCGATCACCCCTCCCCAGCCCAAGCGCTCGAACTGCGCCAAGACCGCAGACACACCTGAGGTTCCTGTAGCTGCGTTCTTTGACGCAGGCACCTACGCCTCCTCCGTTGCCTCGTCCGTAACAACTCGAACGTTGCGCATCGCATCGCCAGTGAATATGAGCGGAATGAACGAGTCTCGAAACGCGATTCCCGCTGGCCGCTTTGCAGGCCCGCCACCGGGAGGAGTTGTGAGGGGAAACCTCATTCCCACCGGAGCCTTGCCGGAAACATGGTCAGGATGTGGGCCGCCCACCGGATAACCGGGATGAGCGGGAGCGCCCAGATAGTCGGGAAGGTCTACCCGTCCTTCGAAATGATTCGTGGACGCGACATGGAACATCGCCCCGTGGGCCCAGGCGATCATGTAGGCCTCGGCGAGAACGGCAGGGACATCCACCCTCAACTGCGTTAGCTCCAGCCCTTGTCGATGCCCGTCCACTTTGGGCGCCTGTGCGAGAACTTCGATGACGGGGCGGTCGAAGATGTCCACGGCGTCCGGGCCGGTCAGCACGCCAACCGGTATGGTCCCATCTGGGCTGGGCGGAGTGGTGACGAATGAGACTTTGAGATCATCACGAGCGCGGACTGAAAGACCGTGCTTGACCTTGTTGTGAGCAGCGTTGAGTTGGAGCTCATGTCCCACGAGTAGGTCGATAGCGAACTCGAGCCAGCCAGCGAACACGTTGGACGCTGAAGTGAGTTGCTCCGTCATCCCGTTCTGCAAGTCCTGCTCGCGGAGAACCAGACGGGCGAACTGCATAGGAGCCTCCGCCGAGGAGAAGGACTCGCGGAGCTGGCTGATGACCTGATCGAGTTGGTTTGGCCCGGCCGACAGGGCTACCCAAACGCACGTTTCAGCGACGTTCGTCCGTTGCGAGAGTGCCGCCGTCAACCGCACAAGCGACTCAGCCGCATGGTGCCGCAGGGCGTACGCGTCCGTGGCGACCTGTGTAGCAATGGACCTCGGCGAGGTCTCGGGCATGAAGTCCACCGGCCGACCAAGGAGGCAAGCAAACCGCCCACGGGTCTCGGTCGCGTGTTGCTGTTCATCAGCGGATGCGGCCAGAGGATGCTCATCGCTGTCGACCTCCGACTCTGCCCACCACAACATCATGCCGATCCGAGCGCTGAAGTACCCGTACGGATCAGACGACAAGAACGTGTCGTCAAGCTCCTGACACTGCTCGGCCGTTAAATCTGGTCCGGTTGGTGGCTGGTACATTCAACAATCGTATCGTAGCGAAATCTGCCTGCCCGGTTGCCTCGCCGCGCCACCGGCGCGCAGCATGATCAACGCTTCATATGAGAGTAGACTGGAAAACCAGTCGGAGCGCTCCAAGACAGCGACCAAAGCTGTCCAGCTTCTTCCTTCTGACAGGAGTCACCCATAGATTGCCTGATGAGGCGGATTTCTCCTTTGTAGCGCGCCGGTCTCGGCAGACCCTCGGGTCACTCTACAACGAACTGCCTCACCAGATGCACTGTGGGATGGAGAGGAACAAGACCATGAACCGTCTGATCTGGACCGTCAGTGTCCACAAGCGCTATTTCCTGCAACGCTATAAGCCCACCAACATGCTTCTGGAAGCGATCTGAACTCGCCGACACGGATTGAAGTGGGGCATCCCCGCGACGCTGCTCGCAGTCCCGAACATACTGGTCTCGAACGTCTGTGTTCAACTTTTCGAGGACGGCGCTCCCCGGATGGCTCCACCTGGCAGTACTGTGGGCGATCTGGAACATGCTCAAGTTGCTCTGGATCGGTCCGGTCAGCGGTGTGCTCCTGATCCGCGCCCGTGTCTGCGAGTCCGTTACCGCCCGTCGCGAGCGCGCCAGCTCGCCGGGCGGAGCAGGCATCGCCGAAGAGCGGGCCGTGGTGGAAGCGATAGGTATCCGTTGAGGTGTGAGAACTCGAGCACCGGCCCGGCGACAACCGCCGGCACGGATCGTCCCGCCACACGCGATAACCGACGAGCGCGCGGCCTCGGTGCTGACTCCGAGTCGTGCGGCGACTTTGGCGAGCGTCATCCCACCCGCATAGAGCTGGGTGGCGTCCTGTCGGATCGCGTCGGGCAACTCCGGTGGACGTGCTGCCAAGCCTGCCTGTCGAGCTATCTCTCGCACGGTTCCGCGGTGCACGTTGAATCGCGTCGCCAGCTCCCGCACGGGCATCCCATCGGCGTACCCGGCGATCAGTTCGGCTCGATTGGAGACGCTCAAACGATTTTGAGACTGCCGTGAATTCTCACGCACCGGATCGCGCTCATCGATCATCCGAGCACCCCGAGCGCGCGGCCGACGAGCACGAGAACCCCGTGGCACACGGGAAATCAGCGATCCGAGCGGCTACCGGGGGTTTGAGAAGCTGCTACGGAGGTCCACCAAAGTGGAAAGCTGCAGTAACTCGCGGTAACGAACCCGCCCGATGTGGCGGGTTTTGTTTTCCCACATTGCCCCACGATGCCGCAATATAGCGCCGCTTATCAACCTCTTGGTCTCCCAAGAATCTCCGCTTCAGGAAAGTGAACTTCTTACCTCTTTGTTGGTGAGCTCGCATATTGACTTAGAGTGTCTTCACGCCGGGTTATGGCATCAGCTGGTTACCATGAGGCATGGATAAAAGAGTACTTGGGGTCCTGGCCACCATCGCTGTGCTGCTGACCGGTTGCGCGACTGCCAATAATTCCGATCAGGAGACCGCGGCCGATTTTCAACAGCAGAATGAACGACTCCTGTCACTCTGCGATGGAGCCGCAAGCGTCGAGTCGGGACAGAAGTTTCTGGTTTTGCGCTATGCCGAAGACTTCACTAATGAAGAAGAAGCATTCGGAGACGTTAGCCGCTGGGCTAAAGAATGCGTCGTAGGGGTTGGTATGGCTGAGCTTGATACGGATGAGTTGGTGCTCAGTGTTACCGACAAGACTGTCGAGGAAGGACCTGACGAGCTGAATGCCGTCTTTAGCGTAGACACCATCAAACGAATCGCAGCAGAGAAGAACTCGATATCAGCCTCCGGCATTTGGGGCCAGGCCGATGATCTTTCGCTTGGTCCAAGGATGGGCAGCTCCTATGCCTCCCTAGTCGATTAGGGGCCTCTTTGTAAGAGTTCTTTCTCCAACCCCCTTGTTTGGTGCGTCGGCCGCCAATGTGGGCCAAAGCAACAATTTTGCCTCTGGCTATCCTCGTCCAACGCCGAGATCTCAAGGACCACCCACAGGGTGGAGCGGAAACGAGAGGAACGGCCTATCTTTTCCTTGGCGTAAAGGAGGTGCGGCACGTCCACTTGGTCTTGCCCTTCACCGCAGTTACGGTCACTGGGACCTTGCGGTTCGGGGTCGCCCTGCTGACGTAGTACTTGATGCTGGCCGTGCCTTTAGTCGAGGCGGTGGCTGTCTTACGGTTCTTGGATGTCTTGTAGTGGGCAACCGTCGTGATCTTCGCCTTCGACGCAACGCCAGAGACCCTCACATAAGTATTGGAGTATTGACGCGGCTTGCTGTTGGACATTGTTGCCTTGCACGTCTTGGTGGCAGCTTCGGCTGGAGCGGCGTCTGCAGCGACGGATCCGGAGGCTAAGGCAAGGATGGCCAAGCCAGCAGCGAGTGTGCGACGGAACGAAACGGAAGCGATCAAGGCTGCCCCTATGAAAGAACGTGTGCGATTGGAACTGCGCTATTGAGCCAAGGAACGGCGCTAGTTAGCGCGAGAGCGGAAGCTCTCGATGCTCGTATAGTACCTGAGATTCAGGGGCTCCACGGCCATTGGGTTTCGCACAGATTTGTCCCCTAAATTCAAGCATCGATTTCGGAAGAAAGACATCGGCGAACTGCGGCACGAACACGTCTGGCCGAACCTACAGGTGGCAATCTACGATGGTCAGCCATTCGTCTTCCGGAGCCTCGGAAATGAGGCGATTTACTTGCGGCGCCCATTGCTCCCAACTGACATCCTCAGGGTCGCTCGCCCAGCCGTCCGGCCGGTCCAACGAATGCCATTGCCCGTGCTGCACTACAGCGTAGATCTCCGCGGTCGTGTCACGGTTAATCGTGATCGCGCGCTTCCGGGCTCGATTGGTGGTTCTCGTGGAGGTTCGTTTCAACCCCGCGCGCTTGTCGAATATTCTTCGAAGCATCTGTGGCTTGGGCGTTTCGTGATCTTGCGGATCAGCATCTGGACGCAACGTGAAACCGCCGGCGAATCTGCCGCCGATTTCCCACCAATCCCATTCGTACTCGCCAACCCCTGTAGCATCGTTGTCGATGCCGAATGGGGCAAGCTGCTCTTCGACGTTCTCACCGAAGACGAGGACCTTGAGATGGGCCATGATTCTGCTCCTATCTTCTACCAGACCTTTGACCGCGGCAGGCTGTCTCATCAGGCAAGGCTATGCCAAGTTACGTTGCTAGGGTCAGGCATGAAGACGATTCTGTCTGTCTTCGCTACCATCGCATTCTTGGGTATGACCGCGTGCTCAGATTCTGGGAAGCCGCCGATCAAAGATGGTCCGGAAACCATGACGCGCTTGGCCGACCATTGTAGTTGGGCTGTGTGCGGGAGCCGTGAGTGCAAGAGCCTCGATCGAGGGCCTGACCGTCACCTTCGAAGAGGACTTCACAGACCCGGATGACCCCGTCGCCAAGACCAATGACTCAGCAAAGAAGTGTTTGCGCAAGGTCTCCGAAGGAAACGTAAGTCTCGGTGAGCTGGCCATGCAGGTTGTGGACCGCTCCTTGACCAAAACATCCGCGGCTGCGGAGCCCCACGCCATCATCCTTGAGGCGATCTATTCCCGGGCAACGATAGCCGCAGCGGCCGACAAACTCGGCCACGATCCCGCACGCAGTGCGTGGGAACTCGCCGATGAACTGAGCATCCATACGGGGGCTGGCACTGAGCTCATGCAGGCTGCGGGCTAGGCGTCTGTTGCCGGATCGGCAAACTTGGGGTAGCTTTGGTCGCAAGGTCAAGAGAACTAGCTGAACGACTTTGGACGAGGCTAGTCGGCAACCGCGTCACCCGACACGGTGCCTTCCAAAGAAGACCTGGGCCCAACCAATACCGGTTGCGGTCAAGCCGGGTCAGGCACTAGGTGCCGACCTCCTTTAGACAAGGAGTTTTGTCATGTCTGCAACACACTCGAGCAATCCCAAAGCTGCGCGTCCTTTTCCACCTCAAGATGGCCCTTGCGTCTTCAACAGGGCGCACAACCTCATCGGTTGCGAAAATTATGGGAGCGGCCACACCATGCACTGGATCAAAGCGAAGTTTGCCATGCAGCGCGGGTGGATCTGGCGTGACGGCATCGTCACCGAAGTCGACGGCCAGCTTGGCAGGGTTGCCTACCTGAATGAAACAGCGCAACCACGAATCTGGTACCACTTGCCATTGGAAGAGTTCATCCAAGTGGGGGACCCGATCCGACTTGCGGAGAGTCTAGGCGGTGTGCTTATGAACGGGGCGCGAATGATCAACATCGCAATCGCGGATGGTGCCGGAGAAATCCCAGAGCCAACCGATCCGGAGGAGCTGGCCAAGTGGAAGCACCAGGCGGCACCCGTGATTACCAATCTGGCGACCGGGCAGTCCATCTCACTCGGTGCTGGCGAGTATCTGCGAGATGAGAACATCACCCGCGACGAACAAAACTAACTTAATAGAACCCCACATAGGTGGTGGCGTCAGTGTTTACCGGCGTCACCACCTATGTGTATCTACGGTGATGTTGGCCACGGTCGCTCAGGTCCTCATCAGGAATGTCGGTGCCGGCGACTACAGTGATGGGAGCATTGTTCACCCGTTTATAGCCGTGAAGGATCTCATGAAGCGCGCCCACAACCAATCCCCGCTCAAGCGAAATCAAGACTCGCCGCGGACTGCCTTGATACTCGGGATCATTGGGTTGGTTCTTGCACTCGTTCCGGGAACGGCAAGCCTAACGGGGATTGCCCTTTGCGCACTTGCGTTGTGGCTGGCATTTGCCAAGAGTATTCCCGGCCAGCGGCGGGTCCGTGCTGCCAAAGTCGTTGCCAGTATCGGTCTTGCAATGGCGGTAATCATGCTTCCAGCGACGTTAGATGCTGTGTCGGAAGAAAACCGCGAAGCAGCACTCGAATACGCCCACGGCGCTGACCCTGACCAAATCGAAACCCCTGCCGCACCGACACCGTCTTCTAGCACGCAGGAACCGAGCCCGACAGCAAGTAAGACCGCGAAACCTTCGCCAACGGCAACGGAGTCGAGCGCGGCAGTTGAGAAGCCCAAGACTAAGAGCACCCGGAAAGCCAAGTCGAGCGAGAAGCCGGCAAAAGCTAAGGCCAAGGCGGGTACGGCCTTGAGTGCCGCACATCAACTCACGGTGAAGGGACGAGCTCCCAAAACAGGATACGACCGAGCAAACTTTGGTCAGCGGTGGGCTGACATCGACCGCAACGGTTGCGATCAGCGCAATGACATCTTGCGCCGAGATCTCCAGAATGTCGTCATCAAAGCCGGCACTCAGGGGTGCGTGGTCATGTCGGGATCTTTCCTTGAGCCTTTTGCCGGAACACAGCGCTCATTCCAACGTGGACCTTCGAGCAGCCAAGAGATCCACATCGATCACGTTGTGGCCCTGTCAGACGCATGGCAAAAGGGCGCTCAACAGTGGAGCCAAGATAAACGAACCCAGTTCGGAAACGACTTCCTGAATCTGCTCGCTGTCGATGGTCGTCTGAACCAGCAAAAAGGTGACTCAGATGCTGCATCCTGGCTGCCTCCAAATAAAGCGTACCGGTGCCCTTACGTGGCCCGTCAGGTCGCCGTGAAGCAGAAGTATGGCCTGTGGGTCACTGCGGCTGAGCAAGATGCCATGGTGCGGGTCCTCTCCAGCTGCCCGAATGAGAAGCTTCCAACTAGCGCTGCCATCCCGAGAGACACCGACGCACCCGTTTCGAAGAGTGCGCCAAGATCAACACCGAAACCAACACCAGCGACTAAGAAGCCACAACCCAAACCTAAAGCGGTTCAACCTGCTCCGAAACCACAGCCACTCGTGGGCACACCACAACAGGATGGCACCGACCCACGCTTCGGCACCTGCAAAGAAGCCAACGCCGCCGGGTATGGCCCCTATGTTCAAGGCCGAGATGTTGAATACTATTGGTATCGGGACCGAGACAAGGACGGTGTCGCCTGCGAGAGGTAAGGTTTGCGCAACACCCCTTATATTTGAAATTTATAAGCGGTAGTGTGGAGTTATGGATCAACCGACACCCGTCATTGCGGACATTGTCCAATCGCGCAAACTCCCCGACCGTGCTGCAACACAGCAAGCTATTCAGGAGGCCATCAACGCTGTTGAGAAGCCTTTCGCGGTTCCTGCTGGGATGAAGCCAACCGTGGGAGACGAGTTTCAAGCCGTCTATGCCTCACTTGCCCAGGCGCGAAGAATCCTCGTGCAGCTGAAGCTGTCTTTGCCCGAAGAAGTTGAGCTGCGTTTTGGCATTGGTGTTGGGGAGATATCCCAAGTCTCCGGAACGGCCTTGCAAGATGGCCCCGGCTGGTACGCGGCCCGCGCAGCAATTGAAGAGGCAGAGTCTCGGGCCAAATCTGCTCAATCTTGGGTACGTTCATGGGTCGGTGATGCCGCCGATAATAGCCGGGTAGCCGATCTTAATAGTTCACTGCTGCTTGAGGATTTTCTTCTGAGCAAGATGAAACCACGGGAACGACGTCTCACCTTGATGGCACTACAAGGCCAAACACAGATTGAGATGGCGCGAGTTGAAAAAATATCTCAATCAGCGGTGTCCCAAAGCTTGCAACGATCTGGTGGTGCGGCGCTGATCGCCGCGATTCAGCTAGGGGAGGGGGAACAGTGATAGCCGCCATCATCCTTTTCCACGTCGCACTTGGTGTGCATCAGAACTATTGGCGCAAGCCGTTGGTGCGAATTCTGCTCACCGCCGTGATCTCCGCCGGATCGATCGCTGTTCTCTACTTGCTGGGCGGAGTCTCGTTCCTCAACGCGGTCTTACTAGGGTTGGCTGCGGCTGCCGTCGCGGTGGCCTTCGGGTTCGATAAGACACGCATTATCGGTGCGCTTTCTTTGGTGACTCTGCTTACCGCGTCGCTACTACTCGAAGAGTGGCTGGTCGCCGATTCCGTACTGGTTGGACATGTGTTGCCGCTGGGAGGCAGTGTTGTGCCGCTGCCACTGGTGATTGCAAGTTTCGCGACGTTCCTGCTGTTGGCGCGCCCGACCAATGATCTTTGTAGGTCCGTCCTGCTCAGAATGCGAGTCGATGATGATGCTCAAGGGAGTTCGACTCCCGAACCGAAATCTCGGCGGGGTTGGCGTCTGATGATTGGAAGCCGCGCCTTAGCTACGGTGCACCAGGATGATGTCCATGAAGTCATGCAGCTGAGAGGCGGTCGTTTCATCGGACCCTTAGAGCGCTGGCTTATCGTCCTGCTGGCAGTAACTGATCAGCCAACGCTCATCGCAGCACTTGTTGCAGCCAAAGGCATCGGCCGCTTCCCGGAACTGTCAGCTGACCGCGCCAGAGGGGCGAAAGCCGAGGAGTTTTTGGTTGGCAGTCTCGTCAGTTGGGGGTTTGCAGGTCTGGCGGCGCTGTTGATCGTGGTGCTAAGCTCATAGACGCTATCCGCCAAAGCGCTTATAAACCATATTTATAAGCTCTTCTTCGGGACGCTATTTGTTGTCCTCAATCAGCCAGTACTCTGAGCCGTCATTGGCCCGTCCCACGATCATGTTGTCCACCATGAACCGGCGCATGAACGCGGTGTCTTCGTGGTACCGCGACAGTCGCTCATCCACTTGGGTTTCGGTGAGGTGCTGCCCTGAGGAAAACACCGCTGCGGCGACCAGACGCATCAGTTTTTCCCGGTCGTTCTGTTTGGCCGGGAACTGTGAAATGCGCCCCTCACGCATGAACTTGACGACTGTCTCATTCCCGTCTGCTTTCTTAGCCTCATCCTGGTTCAGCAGCTCTTTGAAAATCCCTGCGTTTACGCTGAACCCTGACTTGTCGAGCACGATCAGTTTGGCCCGCTGCAACTGGGAGAGGGCTTTGGCGACGTTGGGATTGTCTTCTTCAGACATTTGGAAGGTGCCGAGTTCGACCTGGGCAAAAACTTCGCGGCAGACCGGATGCGCTAAGGCTGCAAGGACCGGGTACATTGCTTTGAAATCGTCAGCCACGGTGACACTCTCCTGAAGGACTAGAAAACTTTGGGCGCTGTGTTCAAAACTACCCTAACTAGACAGGAAGTTGGCAGCTTGCACAGTAGGCTTGAAGCAAGCATCATCACGCGTTGAGGAGAAAAGTGAGCAGCAAAGCAGACATTGGCGTCAGTGGCCTAGCCGTCATGGGCGCGAACCTCGCCCGAAACTTCGCCCGCCACGGTTACACCGTCGCGGTACACAACAGGTCGATTGGCCGCACCGAAAACTTGTTGGCTGAACACGGGGATGAAGGTAACTTCATCAAGACCGAATCGCTGTCTGAGCTGGTTGAAGCTTTGGAACGTCCGCGCCGGGTGTTGTTGATGATCCAGGCCGGGTCCGCCGTAGATGCAGTCATTGAAGACCTGCTGCCCTTGCTTGATGAAGACGACATCATCATTGACGCCGGGAACTCACACTTTGCCGACACCCGCCGGCGCGAAGAATACGTCGCTTCCAAGGGCTTCCACTTTGTCGGTATCGGTGTTTCCGGTGGTGAGGAAGGAGCCTTGAACGGTCCCTCCATCATGCCCGGCGGATCCGAGAAGTCGTACGAGTCCCTAGGGCCACTCTTGGAGTCGATCGCTGCTGACTACAACGGCGAGCCTTGCTGCAGCTGGATTGGCACTGACGGTGCAGGCCACTTCGTGAAGATGGTGCACAACGGTATCGAATACGCGGATATGCAGGTCATCGGTGAAACCTACGACGTGCTGCGCACCGCCGCCGGGAAAGAGCCGGCAGAGCAAGCGCAAATCTTCCGGGACTGGAATGATACCGAACTGTCCAGCTACTTGATCGAAATCACCGCTGAAGTCCTAGGCCACCAAGATGCTAAGACCGGCAAACCACTTGTCGATGTGATCGTGGATGCTGCAGGCCAGAAGGGCACCGGCCGTTGGACCGGGATCTCCGGTTTGGAGCTGGGATCCGCGATTTCTGCCATCGCTGAGTCCGTGTTTGCTCGTTCGCTGTCCTCACTCGGGGACATTCGAACCGAAGCTCAGCAGAAGCTAGCCCCCGCGCTCGGAGAAGTTCCGTCGGTCGGCGAAGACTTCGTGGAAGACGTCCGCTTGGCGCTGTACGCCTCCAAGCTGGTCTCCTACGCCCAAGGGCTCGACATGCTGCAGATGGCTGATTCCGAGTACGGCTGGGAGTTGAAGCTTGACGAGATCGCTGCCCTGTGGCGTGCCGGCTGCATCATCCGCGCCGAACTTCTCGACACCATCATGAAGGAGTATGCGGGGGCGAATCCGCCGGCGAATCTCCTGTTTGCGCCACGCTTCACCGAAGCCATGGCTACCGCTGTCCCGGCCCTGCGCAAGGTGGTCGGTGTCGCTGCGGCGCACGGGATCCCGACACCGGTGTTCTCAGCAGCGTTGGCGTACTACGACGGTTTGCGCCGTGACCGGTTGCCGGCAGCCCTGATCCAAGGGCAGCGGGACTTCTTCGGTGCCCACACCTATAAGCGAGTCGACGAACCCGGTGCATTCCACACCGATTGGTCCGGCGATCGTCGCGAAGAAAAGATGGACTAGTTCGTTAGATCCACATAGCCGGGTCGACGTATTCGGCCGGATCCACGGCGGGAGCCTTTTCGGCTTCCCCGCGGGTTCGGCTGACGCCCGGAATGCCGGTCACGATTGAGTTATCCGGAGCATCCTTGACCACCACGGCGTTCGCGCCCACAGCGGAGTCTGCGCCGATGGTGATCGGACCGAGGATCTTCGCTCCCGCGCCGACCACGACCCGGTCACCCAAGGTTGGGTGACGCTTGGTCTTAGCCAGTGAGCGGCCGCCCAACGTCACCTGGTGGTACAGCATGACATCGTCACCGATCTCGGCGGTCTCACCAATGACCACTCCCATACCGTGATCGATAAAGAACCGGCGCCCGATCTTGGCGCCCGGGTGAATTTCGATCCCGGTCAAAAAGCGCGTCATCTGGGAGATCAGCCGAGCCGGTGCCTTCAGCTTGTCGTGCTGCCACATCTTATGGGTGACACGGTGCGCCCAAATCGCATGTAAACCGGAATACGCAAAGAAATTCTCTAGATCGCTGCGTGCTGCTGGGTCGTGGTTACGGGCACCCTGCAGATCTTCATAAATGCGGGAGAAAATGCTCACGTTTTCCTTCTTAGTCGTATATTCCGGTTCGTGGTCTGCATCTCATCTTAGCTAGTGCATGGCAGCTAGCTGCGGATGTCCTCAAACAGCACCGTGGAGATGTACCGCTCACCGAAGTCTGGGGCGACGGTCACGATCAGTTTGCCGCGGTTCTCTTCCCGGGCAGCCAGCGCCAAGGCAGCAGTCACATTGGCGCCGGTGGAGATACCGCCCAAAATGCCTTCCTTGACAGCCAGTTCACGGGCAGTCTTCACGGAGTCTTCCAGTGTGGCCGTGTAGACCTCGTCATACAGTTCGGTATCCAGCACAGATGGAACGAAGTTCGCGCCAATGCCCTGAATCTTGTGTGGGCCAGGACGGCCTTCAGACAGGACAGGGGAGTCCTTAGGCTCAACCGCCACGATCTGAATGTCTTTCTTCTGCTCGCGCAGGTAGTGACCGGCACCGGTCAAGGTGCCACCGGTACCAATGCCTGCGACAAACACATCAACGGCACCATCAGTGTCGTTCCAAATTTCTTGTCCGGTCGTGTCGAAGTGAATCTTCGGGTTGGCTTCGTTATCGAACTGGCGAGCCCAGATCGCGTTGTCGGTCGACTCGACAATCTCTTGCGCCTTCTCGACTGCTCCGCGCATCCCGTCGGAACCCGGGGTCAGGACGATCTCTGCGCCGAATGCGCGCAGCATGACACGACGCTCGTTGGACATGGTTTCCGGCATGGTCAGGATGACTTTGTAGCCGCGTGCAGCGCCGACCATGGCCAAGGCGATACCGGTGTTACCGGAGGTGCCCTCGACAATGGTGCCGCCGGGCTTCAAGGCACCGGAGGCTTCAGCAGCATCAACGATCGCCGCACCGATGCGGTCTTTTACCGAGTTAGCCGGGTTGTAGAACTCAAGCTTGACGGCGACGTCCCCTGGCAGGTCTTCTGTGAGTTTGTTCAGCTTCACCAGCGGGGTTCCGCCGATAGCTTCGGTGATATTGGAGAGCATCTTACCCATAACGATCGTAAATCCTTTGAAATTTGGTCGTGACTATTCAGTACAAGAGTAGTTGGGGAACTGCGCGAGGAATCAACTTTTCAGCCATGAAGAGTAATATTGGCGGACCTTGGCAACCTTAGGGTTGATGATCACCTGACAGTAGCCGGAGTACGGATTGTTGGCATAGAAGTCTTGATGAATCGGCTCAGCCACGTGGAAGGTGCCAAGCGGCTCCAGCGTTGTCACGATGGGATCGGCCCAAAACTGTTGCGCGTGCTGGATCTGCTCGGTGAAGAATTGCTTCTCTTCTTCAGAACGGTAAAACAGGGCAGAACGGTACTGGGTGCCCACGTCATAGCCCTGCCGGTTCAAGGTGGTGGGATCATGGCTGACGAAAAACAGTTCCATGATTTGTTCACGGCTGATGACCTGGGGATCGAAAACCACTTCTACCGCCTCTGCGTGTCCGGAACCGCCGGCACAGACCTGCTCGTAAAAGGGGTTGGCCGTGTGTCCGCCGGTATAGCCGGAGACAACGTCCTTGACACCCTCTACCTGACGGTAGACAGCATCCAAACACCAGAAGCAGCCACCGGCCACCACTAAGGAATCGTTCATACAGTGCATAAGCACATCCGGCTGCCGAATAATTCCCGGACCTCATGGCAGACTTGTAGGTGACCGTCCTTTCCGCAGCAGAAAGCGCCTTCATGACCACTTCGTCCTCAGCCAGCCTGACCCTTTCAGAGGTTCTGGAAATCGTCGAACAACTTTGGCCAGCTCACCTGGCCCAAAACTGGGATGCGTGTGGACTGGTGACTGGACGACCGGAGGCACCGATCGAGCACATCCACTTTGCACTTGACCCGGTCCAGTCCGTGGCCGATGAAGCGGTGGCACTCGGCGCGGACCTGTTGATCACCCACCACCCGCTGTATCTGAAGCCCACCAACTCGGTCGCGGCGACCAGTTTTAAAGGCAAAGTGGTGCACACCCTGATCGAAAACAAGGTCGCATTACTTGCCGCACACACCAACGCGGACTCGGTGGTGGGCGGTGTCTCCGATGTACTCTGCGACATTCTGGACATTCAGGATCGTGAACCGCTGCAGATAGCGCCCAACGGGTTGGTGGAAGAAGGCATCGGGCGGGTCGGTACCTTGCCCGAGCCGAAGACACTCGAACAGTTAGCCTCGACCTTGGCCTCGGTGCTTCCGGCGGTAGCTGGCGGGATCCGGGCTGCGGGGGACCGCAATGGCATCGTCAACCGGGTCGCGATCGTCGGCGGCGCCGGCGACTCACTCTTCGACCAGGTTCGTTCCAGCGGCGCCGACGTTTACATCACCTCCGATCTTCGTCACCACCCGGCTTCCGAAGCGAGAGAGGCGGCCGTTGAAGATCGTCCGTACCTGATCGATATTTCCCATTTCGCCGCCGAATGGATGTGGCTACCGGCCGGTGCTGAGGCACTGGAGCGTGCCCTTCACGACGCTGGCCACTCCACCCGTGTCACGGTCTCAGGGATCAACACCGATCCGTGGGACTTCGTCCTGATGCCCCAACCCGACGCACGCTAGCCGCTCCCAGCCGAACAATCTTGGAAGATCACAGACCCTTTTGATGAGCACTGACTACGATTACCTTTTGCAAGCGGACGGCGGATCCCGTGGCAATCCAGGCACCGCCGGGTACGGCGCCGTCATTTATGATCGCGGCGGCAATAAAATCGCCGACGTTGCCGGCCCACTCGGAAAAGCCACCAATAACGTTGCCGAATATTCCGGACTCGTGGCAGGCCTAGAGCTGATTGCTGAACGCGACAAAACTGCGACGGTCCACGTGCAATTGGATTCCAAGCTTGTGGTCGAACAAATGACCGGACGCTGGAAAATCAAGCACCCGGACATGCAGGATTTGGCACGAAAAGCTCACAAGATCCTGCCGCCGACATCAGTGAGTTACGAGTGGATACCCCGGGATCAAAATACGGTCGCCGACAAGCTTTCCAACGAAGCGATGGACGCGGCTGCTGCTGGACACACTCGGCCGCGCATCCGCCGCTTTGATCAAGCACCGGAAGATACCACGACGGCCGTTGCAGACCAGCCGGCAGACTATAACGCGACCTTGCCTTTAGAACTCAGTTACAACGCGGGTGAGCTCACATTGACGCTGGCCGGTACAGCCGACGAGTATGCCAACGTGTTGACATGGTTGGGGGAGGCCGGCGTGTCCGTGCAAAAGGTCGGTCCACGCACCCTGGTAAAAGCCCCGGTGCAGCTACTTCTGAAGAAAGACGACTAGAGCCTCGCCAACGCTGGGCCGGGGCGGGCCACTATTCTTCTTCAGGCAAGATGAGCGCCAGCGTCTGCGGCTCTTGGGCTTTCTTGGCGGCAAAAATTTCCACGGTGTAATCGGGGAAGAGCCCTGCCACCAGAGAGACGAGCTGATCGATCGTCGCGGGTTCATCGCCAGCGGCTGCAGCGGCCACCAACTTCCCGGCGAGGATGCCCCGGTAGTGCTTGGCGTGGTGCGAGATCTTCTTCAATTGACCACCGACGGTATTAAACACGTCGACGTGCACACTACGGTCAGGATCAGTCGGCATGGACTTTAGGTAGCTGGTTGAGCGGCAATCCACGATCACCTCTTCGCTGGTTTTTTCGGCAAACAACTCAGTCAAACGCTTCTTCCAGAAGCTGGCTAGCCCGCCGATCCGGGTTCCGTTGTAGACACCAAGGTTGACGTCCATGCTCAACCGGTAAGCCGGGATCGCATCCCCCAGCCGAACCAAGCCAAAGAGGCCGGAAGAAACCAACACATTCTCTGCAGCCCACCGCTGTTCTGCTGGGCTCATCTCAGCGAAGCCGAGTCCCTGAAACAACACGCCGGTATACACTTCATGTGCCGGCGCAGCGGGTGCATCGACCAAGTCAAGATTCGCTTCGACGGCCCCGGCCAGCGATTTGCCAACCTTCAACCGGGTGAGGGCATCTGCCGACGCGCTCACCTCCGCCAACCCGGCCATGACCAGCTCACGGTCCGCACGCAACTGCTGGAACAACAGAGCATCGAGGTCGGTGGGAGCATGGGTCGGGGCAGCGGGAGTTTTGCCTTCAGAAGGCGGCAGCAAGATCTTCACAGCCTCCAAGCGTACTAGAATGGATCAGTCAGAGCAGGTTGACCAGACGGCCGCGTGTGCCGAACATTATTCGGCGCCCGAGGAACGTCCGGGCACCGCAGAGCAGGATGGTGGCTAACGGCCACTCGGGGTAACCCGCAGGAAAGTGCCACAGAAAGCTAGACCGCCGGCCACCTTCTGGGGGCCGGTCAGGGTGAAAAGGTGGTGTAAGAGACCACCAGGATGGCAGGTGACTGCCACCGCTGGGTAAACCCCATCCGGTGCAAGGCCCAGCAGGACACGCTTGAAACCCGCTTGGTTGATGTGTCCGGGTAGGCCGCTTGAGCCTAGCGGCAACGTTAGGCCTAGATGGATGGCCGTCACGTTCGATTCCGAACGGACAGAACCCGGCGTATCGGTTGGCCTGCTCTGGCCTAGATTTGCGCCAAAGATCACGTTACTGACCGGTTGTGGGTGAATTCACCCAAGAATCTTCAAAAACCGTTGACGTATTACTAACCCCAGCTCACGAAACGGCCGCTAATTCATTAGAATGGTGGCTGATGGCAGCAGCCGAAAACTCTTACGGATCATCCAAGCTGCCGGCATAACGGCCGAGTCAACAAAGCAGTTGACTCCGCAGAACGGAAGGAACAAGCGTGACCACAAGTTCGCAAGACCATATGGCGGCATGGACAGAGAATGAATCTCTGGCAGAAGCCCTCATCCCCCTGATCGGCAAGCTCTACCGCGAGAACAACGTGGTGTTGAGCCTCCACGGCCGCCGCCTGGTAAATCTGTCGGTGATCGGTCTGCTGAAAGCACACCGCTTCGTCCGCCAGATTGAAGAAGCCGAACTACCGGTTCAAGAGACCTTCCCGATCATCGAAGCCTTGGCCAACCTGAACTTGGGTGCGGCCAGCATTGACGTTGCCAAGCTCAACGCCAAATACAAGAAGTCCGGCAAGGACCTCGACGCATTCCTGCAAGAGGAACTGGCCGAGGTCATCGGCAAGGGCGGCGAAGGGGCCGTTGAACCAACCGATGTCGTCCTCTACGGTTTCGGTCGTATCGGTCGCCTGCTGGCCCGCATCCTGATCGATCACTCCCGCGGCGGCTCCTCCAACCTGCGCCTGCGTGCCATCGTGGTCCGCAAGGGTGCCGACAACGACCTGCAGAAGCGTGCCTCACTGCTGCGCCGTGACTCCATCCACGGCCCATTCGACGGCTCCATCAAGATCGATGAAGAAAATAACGCCATCATCGCGAACGGCAACTTCATCAAGATCATCTACTCCAACGACCCATCCGCGATCGACTACACCGAACACGGCATCAACGACGCCATCGTGGTCGACAACACCGGTATCTGGCGAGACGAAGAAGGCCTCGGCCAGCACCTGAAGTCCAAGGGCGTGGCACGCGTCCTGCTGACTGCCCCAGGTAAGGGCGATCTGAAGAACATCGTCTACGGTGTCAACGACAAGGACATCACCGACGCTGACAAGATCATCTCCGCGGCCTCCTGCACCACCAACGCCATCACCCCGGTACTGAAGGTACTCAACGACACTTACGGTGTTGACCACGGCCACGTAGAGACCGTTCACTCCTACACCAACGACCAGAACCTGATCGACAACTTCCACAAGGGTTCCCGTCGTGGCCGCGCCGCCGCCCTGAACATGGTGCTCACCGAAACCGGTGCCGCCAAGGCTGTCGCCAAGGCTCTGCCTGAACTGAAGGGCAAGCTCTCCGGTAACGCCATCCGCGTTCCAACCCCGAACGTGTCCATGGCAATCCTGAACCTGGAACTGGACAAGCCAACCAGCAAGGAAGAACTCAACGAGCACCTGCGCAAGGTCTCCTTGGATTCCCCGCTGCAGCGCCAGATCGACTACACCGACTCGCAGGAAGTTGTCTCCACCGACTTCGTGGGATCCTCCCGCGCCGGCATCGTCGACGGTCTTGCCACCATCGTGAACAACGAAGGTAAGAACGTCATCCTCTACGTCTGGTACGACAACGAGTACGGTTACTCCCACCAGGTCATCCGCTGTGTCGAAGACATGGCCGGTGAAGAACGTAAAGCGTTCCCAGCTGCCGAGTAAACACTCGCCACTGAGCTGAACTAAAAAGTCTCGGCCACTGCCCAGAACGGGTGGTGGCCGAGACTTTCTTATATTGTTCCCAGCTCGTTGCCGCTGGGAAAGGACGATTAGCCTTCTTCGGTCTCGTCTTGGTCGTCGTGACCGAATGGGTCCGGGTCCACACCGGGTAGCCACGTGTTGCCCGCCTCGGTCCAGCCCAGCTTCTTCTGCGTCTTCTTCCACTGGCGTGACCAGCGTGGGTTCAGTCGGTCTACGTAGAGGTACCCGTCCAAGTGGTCATACTCATGCTGCATGATCCGGGCAAACCACCCGGTGGCCTCAAAGTCGATCTCATTGCCGTCGAGGTCAAAGCCTTGTACGCAGACGTGCTCGGAGCGCTTCAACGGGTAGTTCAGGCCTGGCGCAGACAGACACCCCTCTGATTCCTCTGCGCGGGACGGGGCAGCCTGAGATACCTTGCCGAGCAGGGTCAGCACCGGGTTGATCACCACGCCGCGGGAAGGCGCGTCGCCGGAATCTGGGTAATCGTATGTGAAGATCCGCAGGCCCACACCGACTTGGGGAGCGGCGAGTCCGACCCCGTACGCCCGGTCCATGGTGACATACATGTTTTCCACCAGTTCGCGGATCTCCGGGGTGATCTCTTGGACCTCCTGGGCCCGGCGGTGCAGGACTGGTTCACCGTAAATGGTGATCGGTAGGACAGTCACGAAAGCGTTGACCTCTTTTTCGGTTTCTTGAGGGAAAAATCTTAGTTCGAGTGCGCGGCTTTGGCGGCAGCTACAAACCCGCGAATCAGCTCGGGGTCCTTGACCCCGCGGGAAGCTTCCACACCGGAAGAGACATCCACCCCGGCGGGCTTGAACAGCGCGACCAACTCAGCGACGTTGGCTGGCCGGAGCCCACCGGCAAGCAACCAGTCTCCGGGCGGGAAGTCTCCGTCCAAAACGGCCGGGTCGAAAGTGACACCAGCACCTGGTTCCACGGCGTCCAACAGGATTCGTTCTGCATCCCACGCCGCCCGTTCAGACTCTTCGAGCTTGCTGTAGGCGTCGGCAGAAAAAGCGCGCAGCACGGTAAAACCGGCAGCCTTCACGGCAGCTAGATCCGCAAGGGTTTCATCCCCGTGCAATTGGACTGTTTGGACCCCTGCCGCGCGAGCAATCCTGATGACTTCGTCGATATCTTGGTTGCGAAAAACCCCGACCATTTCAACGTTCTCGGGTACCCGGCTCACCAGCTCGGCGACGGATTCAGGGTCAATGCTGCGCGGGCCTCCCGGAACGAAGACAAAGCCGATCGCGTCTGCACCGGCACGCACGGCGGCGTCCACGTCCGTGGGGGTTTTCAGCCCGCAAATTTTGACGAACACCGTACCTGCCTTTTGCTCATCCTGTGTTTTCGTTCTGCAACCTTACTTTACCGCTGGGCCCAACGAGAGCGCGAAACGTCGCTGTTGTGGGTCCTGGGTGAAAGGAAAAACGTATTGGTCACCGGTTAAATGCCGGCGGCGTCCCCGCGGTGCTGAACCCTTGAGTTCTTGAGCACCTGCGGGGACGCCGCAGCAATCATCCAGTGGCGAGAGCCGACTCGCCGTGGTGTTAGACGGTGAAGATTGGCTTGAAGAAGGCAGCCAACTCGTCAGTGGCATCCAGTGGCAGCACGTGAGCCACGTACTGGTCTGGGCGGACCACCACGACTACGCCATCCTTGGACAGCTCACGGATGTCGAAGATGGATTCTTCAACATCTGCAGCGAAGACGTTCTCCAAGTTCACCAAGCCGAACGGGCCGTTCTCCGGCTTGAATATGGCTGGTGCCTTGGTGATGTCCACTTCGTCGTACGGGGTCTGGTAAATGGCCTTGACATCGAACAGGGCGTTGATGTCTTCGCCGTCCTTGCGGTGGGCCAGCACCGGGGACTCTGGGTTGGTGCCCAGCCATTCGCCGAATTCGTGCAGCTTGGTGGAGTCCTTGTCGCCGAACGCGTAGATGCGCCAACGGCCGTCAGCCTGGTGTAGGTGACCAAGATGCTTCGGGTTACCGTCGCAGACGCGGTTGACGATCACGGACTTGAAGCGCTTACCCAAGGTGAAGCCCTTAGCCAGATCCTGGTGCTTGTTGTTACCGACAATCAGTGACTCTGGGTATTCGGTCATGAAGCCGGCAGGGAACTCGATGGTCTTGACGTAGAACTCTTCCAACGCGGTTGGGCTCTCGAGCTCTTCAGACTTGGCTGCCATCATGGAGGACCACTCGCGGTCAAAGTCGATCAGGTTCTGCGCGATGACCTGACGCTCGGCGGTGTAGGTGCTCAGCAGCGATTCTGGGGAGCGGCCTTCCAACACGTGGGCCAGCTTCCAACCGAGGTTGAAGCCGTCCTGCATGGAGACGTTCATACCCTGACCGGCCTTGGCGGAGTGTGTGTGGCAGGCATCGCCAGCGATGAACACGTGTGGCATGCGCTCACCGGCTTGTTCCACGGGAACATCGTCGAAGCGGTCGGTGACGCGGTGGCCGACTTCGTAGACGGACCACCAGGCGACGTCCTTGACGTCCAAGGAGTACGGGGTGATGATCTCGTTCGCCTTGGCAATGATGGTGTCCAGTGGGGTCTTGCGGACTGCGCCGGCGTCATCGGCGGCGACTTCGCCTAGATCCACGTACATGCGGAACAGGTAGCCGCCTTCACGTGGGATGTGCAAGATGGAACCGTGCTTGGACTGGATGGCGCACTTGGTGCGAACATCCGGGAAATCGGTGTTTGCCAGAACGTCCATGACGCCCCACGCGTGGTAGGAGACACCACCAACGTGCTGAGCGCCAATGGAGTCGCGCACGCGGGAACGGGCACCGTCAGCGCCGAGCACGTACTTGGCCGAGATGATGCGCTCGTTGCCGTCTTCATCGGTCAGGGTTACCTTCACCGGGTAGTCACCTTCATTGGTGACCTCCAGGGTCTGGAATTCCCAGCCGTAGTTTGGCTTCAGGCGGGCCGGGCCGTGAGCGGCGGCTTCTGCGTAGTAGTCCAGTACGCGGGCCTGGTTCACGATCAGGTGCGGGAACTCGGAGATGCCGGTGGGATCATCCGGGGTACGTGCGGTACGCACAATGTGGTCTGGGTTTTCTGGATCTGGCTTCCAGAAGCACATCTCGGTGATGCGGTAAGCCTCTTGGATGATGCGCTCGGCAAAGCCGAAAGCTTGGAAGGTTTCCACGCTGCGCGCCTGGATGCCGTCAGCTTGACCAATCACCAAGCGGCCGTCACGGCGTTCTACCAGGGCGGTGGTGATGGAAGGGAACTGCGCCATCTGGGCGGCAGTCAGCATACCGGCTGGTCCGGAACCGACGATCAGGACATCAACCTCATCGGGCAGCTCTGCCGGGCGGTCGATTCCGACGCCAGCGGCGGGCTTAATGCGTGGATCAGTGGATACATATCCATGGTGGTGGAATTGCACTAGGTGCTCCTCACTGCTCTGCAGGGTTAGCTAAAAAGACCGTAACGGGGCATGCCTCTGTTGCGCTGGAGGCAAAACGCTATGTGATCTTGACTATACACGAAACCGTATACGATTTGGTGGGTGTGGTGAAAATTCTTGCGAAAGCTTTGCCAATGCTCAGCCTCAATGATCTTGATGCCTCCTAACTGCGCCACGAAAAGACGGAGACGTCATAGGGGCCGGCACCGATCGGCGTGTCAGAGGGTGGCTGTTGTTGAAGCGCGGATTCGGGCACAACGTTGCGAAACGTCATGGTGGGGGAGTCGGTGCTCAGGCCGATGAGTTCGATCTGCCAGCGCCAGTCGGCAATGTAGTTGGCTTCGAGCTTGATGCTGTCGGTCTCGGCAGTTCCGGTGAAGACCTGCAGATGAGGTTTCTGATGCCAGGTGTCGACCCAGCCGACGGTGACGATCTTGGATTCTTCGTGTGGCGCCCCGATCAAGAGTTGGCCATATTGTTTGCCGTCTTGCGGGTGGGCCCAGCTGTAGGAGATCGAGAATGCGCCCAGACTCAGCTCGGTTATTCTGGCCTCGGTCGGGCCGGTACTGAAGTCGTCGTTGGGCATCAGGCGAAAAGTCGCTTGGCCAAAGACGGTGCGCGTATCAGGAGCCATATATCGAGCCTAGTCTGCACCCTTATTTCTCGCTAGGGTCCATTCGGTATGAAGGGGGACCTAGTGGGCTATGTGCCGGCGATGCTCTGTAGAGCTGCCAGGTGTTGCTGCCAGCTGTCTCGGCCCTGTTTGGTTAGGGAAAACCAGGTGCGGGGTCGCTTTCCCACGAAGCCCTTGGAAATCTTGACCATCCCAAGTTCTTCTAGCTGACTTGCTTGGCGGGACAGGACCGAATCGGAGACCTCAAGGTGCTCCTTGGTGGAGGCAAAATCAAGCTTTTCAACGCCCGCGAGTGCCGCCATGAGGGAGAACCGGACAGGATGCATGAATGGTTCTACCAGCTTCAAGCGTGGGTGACTGTCTTTAGCGGCGGAGGTCATGAACGTGCCTCCCAGACCGCCCCAATGAGCGAGATGGCCATGATGGCCAAGGCTGCAACAAGTTGGGCGTGTGGGAATGGTGCGAAGATGCCAAGAGACCACAGAAGGATCCAGGCGATCATGAAGCCGACCCAGCGTTTACCGAAGCCGTGCTTTGAGGTCTTGCCGAAAATCGTGCTGAAGAAGATGAGGGCCAAGATCCAGCCCATCATCAGAATGAAGGCCGGCAGATCGAATAGTCCATCACGATGGCTAATGAGGTACATCGAGCTGGCGGCGCCGAGTCCCAGCTGAAGGCCGATCGCTGGCCAGCTCGCCGTGGAGCGAGACTGGGTGGTCAGCCGATCGGCCTTCCCCAACAGCTGTTGGGCCTGAGCTGGGTCGAGTTGATGCTCATGAGCTGGGCGATCCATTTAGTTCTCCAGCTGTACGTGGCGACGGTACGTGACGACGGTCAAGGCTGCACCGATTACGAAGACCGCGGCAGCCATGAACAACGCGCTCGTGGGGGCCATCAGGGGTGCGACAACAAGGGCCAGTGCAGCGCTGAGAATCACTGCGACAAAGGTTGTCGCGTAAAGTGCGCGCAGTTCCGGAGTGCCCTGAAGTAGACGAACAGCTGGCATGAAGGAAGCGATGACAAAGACCGGCAACATGGTCATCGCTGCCGGGTGCATGCCCAGCGTGCCAATCATGTAGGTCAGGCCGGCGGCTCCTGCGCTGAGACCACCGAGAATGCCTAGGGTCATAGTTGGTTTGCTTGCGGTGTCGGGGGTATGGGCTACGGCGGTCATTGCTGACTCCTTGCCTTGTTGGGTGCCCCATTTCCGGGGAGTGGTTCAAGCCTAACAAGTAGTTTCCAATATGGAAAGTACTTTCTTGAAAAAAAGTTCGGGATGGGTGAACAGCGTGGCTAGAAGCAAGGGAAATCAGCGCAGCCGGGCGATACAAGAGGGTTTATTATGCACCGTTGGTGGAGAGGGGATTCGCTGAGGAAACAAAACGAGGTGCGAATCAAAGTCAGGATTCTTCCTGCTCTAAGATTCACACCTCGTGAATTGGGGTGAGTAACGGGGCTTGAACCCGCGACCTTCTGGACCACAACCAGACGCTCTACCGACTGAGCTATACCCACCAAAGTGAGCTGTTCATTGCTGAACAACAGATTCTATCTTACACAGTTTTTGGGAAAAAGAAATTTGGCGGCGTACCTTACATATATTGATCGCGTAGCCCAAGTCGTGCCTCACATACTTTGATCGCATGCCTCTACGCTGACGAGTATGAACAAGGACGTGGTGTCAGTGG